>CANMDT010000008.1 GCA_947496715.1 Myxococcales bacterium | reverse complement strand
AGGGCCTCAACGTCTTCATGCCCGGCATCGACTTCTAAGCCGCTCGGGCCTCACAGCCTGCGCGTTCGTTGGCCCGCTCTGCGGGCCTTCGCCGTTTTTGGCCCCCGGCGTTGACGTTTCCGGCTCCGCTGCCGTCGGTGCTTCCTCTGTCTGAACATGCGTAGGAGTGCGCCGCTTGGGCGGGCTGTCAGGGAGTTCCTCCTTCGGCGACCCTGATGCACCGCCCTAAGCTGCCCAAGCAGGGGCTGATGAGCGGTTGCAGGCTGCCGCGCATGCACCGCTGAGCGAATAGCCCGCCGCTGCCCTCGTCGGCCTGCCTAGAAGCCGTCGTCGGGTTCGACCTGCTCGCCGCTGCCCTGCACGGCGCCACCCTGCAGGATGAGATCGTTCACGGAGGGGTCGCCAGCAGTGGAGCCGGCCTCCGTCGGCTCAGTGCCCGCGAGGAAGAACTCGGTGCGCTTCCGCTTCGTCTCTGCGCTGACCAGCATGCCTGTCGCAGTATCGACCACAACAGAGACGATGCCCTCAGGGGCCGCGGCAAACGCTGGCGGCCGACGCTGCTCAATGGCTGCCCGCATCACCTCTGTCCAGATCGGAACGGCGCTGCCGCCGCCCGTTGCGCCGTGGCCAAGCGGGCCATTGTCGTCACGACCCAGCCAGACGCCCATCACAAGGTCGCTGGTGAAACCGATGAACCAGGCGTCGCGGGCGTCGTTCGTGGTTCCCGTCTTGCCCGCGATCTCCACCTTGAGCCGTTTCGCATGGGCCGCAGTGCCCTCCTCCACGACCGAGCGCATAAGTGAGGTGGTGAGCCAGGCAACGGCCGGGTCGATGGCCCGAACGGGCGCGGCGGCATGTTGGTAGACGGTAGAGGCACCATCATCTCCGAGCTGGCGTGGCCCGCGAATCTCCGTCACGAAGACGGGGGGTTCGTAGCTACCGCCGGCGGCAAAGGTAGCGAAGGCGTTGGTTGCCACGAGGGGTGAGGCCTCTGCCGAGCCGAGCGACAGCGTCAGGTTGTTGGTGAGGCCGGAGGTAAACCCGATGCTCTTGGCCAGGCTGATCACAGCCGGGATGGTTGCCTGCTCGAGTGCGCGCACCGCGATGACATTGCGGGACTGGGCGAGCGCGGTCCGGACAGACATCAGCCCTTTGAAGGAGCCGTCGTAGTTCTTGGGGCGCCAGGTCGTACTGCCGTCGATGACGAAGCTGGCAGGCTGATCGGCGTAGATGGTGGCGGCGGTCGCAGTGCGCGATGCAAGGAGCTGCGCGTAGACGAGGACCTTGAAGCTGCTGCCCATCTGGCGCTGCGCGGAGATCGCCCGCTGAAAGCCCGAGCCCGAGACCTGGTAGCCGCCGACGATGGCGCGCACGGCCCGCGTCGCAGGATCGATGGCAACGATGGCGCCTTCGGCCTCGCCCGCGAGTCGGACGGGGGCGTCGTCGCCAGCTGGCCCTCCGACCGGGCGGACGACCGTGAAGAGACCTCCGACTGGGAAACGCTCCTTGAGGCCGGCCTCGTCCTTGGCGAATCGGATGAGCGGGTCGAGCTTGAGTTCAAGCCGGACCTCGGGGCCGAATCGCATCCAGACCTTCTCGCCTTCGATGGCGTCGACCATACCGACGGCCGGCTTGCCCGGTTTGAGGTCGCCGTTCAGGTGCTCTGCCTTGGCGGCCTTGAGCCACTTGTCGCGGTCGGTCTGCTTCACCAGCGTGCGCTTGGGGGTGACGAGTCCGTGCTCGGCGTCGTGCTTGCTGAGTCCCTTGCGGAGCGAGGCGACGGCGGCGCGCTGCAGGTCGAGATCGAGCGGGGTGTAGATGCTCCAGCCTGCGCCAAGCAGCTTGTCTTTGCCGAGCTCCCGGTCGAGCCATTCGCGCACGGCGACCACATAGTCAGGGGCGGCCCCCTCGGCGCCATCGCGCTTGGCGGGATCGACAAGGGTCACCTTGGCTTCGGAGGCCTGGGTCCACTCGGCGGCGGTGATAAAGCCCTTCTCCTTCATCTGTCCGAGCACATAGCGACGGCGGCCGAGCGCTGCCTCGAGGTTCTTGAAGGGGTTGTAGCGGTTGGGGGACTGCACCAGACCGGCGAGCAACGCGGCCTCGTCGAGCGTCAACGCAGAGGCACCGTGGCCGAAGTAGAAGCGGCTCGCCTCCTCCACGCCGTAGGCCTGCGCGCCGAAGAAGACCTCGTTGAGATAGATGGCGAGGATGTCGTCTTTGCGCAGATAGCGGTCGAGTTTGACGGCGAGTTGCGCCTCCTGAATCTTCCGTTTGATGGTGCGCTCAGGCGTCAGGATGAGGTTCTTCACCACCTGCTGCGTGATGGTGCTGGCGCCCTGCCCCAACTTTCCGCGCTGGAAGTTCCGGACTACCGCACGGACGAGGCCCATGTAGTCTACGCCCTCGTGCTCGTAGAAATTGGCATCCTCGGCGGCGAGCAGCGCCTTGCGCATCACCATGGGGATTTCGTCGAAGGGTAGCACCGTGCGCCGAATGAGGTCGTCGCCCACGATGGTGGCGATAACCTCTCCGTCGGCGGCGTAGATGCGGGTGGTCTGCGCAGGTCGGTAGTCCTGCAGGGTGCGAATGTCTGGCAGGTCTTGCCCCCAGTACCAGAAGAGGCCTGCGACGCCGCCAGCTCCAACGGCCCCCGCAACGAGGAGCGAGCCAAGGCCCCAGAGCGCTATCTTGCGGCCCCAGCCAGAGCCGCCCGACGGCTTGGCGGGCTTCTTCGCCTGTTTTGCGGCCGGCTTCACGCTGACACCACGATTTGTCCGTTCGCTGCTCACGCCGCCCTCACCGTCCTTCGAACCACCCCACCATGGCCGCCTCTTACCACGACCGCCGCGTTGTCGCGCAACTTTGTCATGCGCGACCGAAGCGATGGAGATATCCGGCAGGCACAACCGCGCGCAGCGTCCCGTCCTCTCGCTCGATGAAGCAGCCTGCATCGGCCGTGAGCCGTCCGACTGGCATCCAGCCGCGACCCGGGCTGGCTGGCGCGGCAACCAGGCGCACATAGTCGTCGCCCCCGGTGAGCTGCCAGGCGCTCAGCGCTGCGCTGTCGGATACGAGGTGGAGGAGCTGCTCGCGGCCAGGTAGCTGGTCGCTCACTACGAACCCGCAACCGGAAGCGCGGGCGAGTCGCGAAGCGTCGAGGAGGAGGCCATCGCTGATGTCGATGCAGGCGTGGGCAGCACGCATGGCACCAGGGAGCAGTGGCTTGGGAGAGGGGCGTCGATGTGCCGCGACAGCGACCTCGCTGCGGTGCAACTCGCCGCTCTCCAGCAGCGCTAGGCCTGCCGCAGCAAGCCCAAGTGGGCCATCAACCCAGAGCCGGTCGCCCGCGCGACCGCCGCTGCGTGCAAGCAGACGCGACCCCCGTTTACCGAAGAGCGTGAGCGTCAGCACGGCCGGCCCATCGACCGATGTGGTGTCGCCGCCAATCAGCACGGGATTGCCCCAGTGCGCCGCGGCCGCCTCAAGCCCCTCGGCGAAGGCGTCGAGTGCCGCCGCGGAGAGGTCGCCGGGGAGTGCGAGCGTGAGCAACATCGCGGTCGGGCGACCGCCCATCGCGAAGATGTCGCTCACATTTCGTGCGAGAAGTTTGAAGCCCACATCCGACCAGCTGCTCCAGCGGAGGTCGAAGTGGCGGCCCTCCACCATGGCATCGGTAACGACCAGCCGATCCTGCGCGGCAAGCAGCGCCCCGTCGTCACCCACACTCCAAAGCCCTGACCGCCCGAGCGACAGGCTGCGCGTCAGGCGCTCTATGACCGCGAGCTCGTCAAGCCGGCTCACGGAAGCAGGTGCTGTTGCGCCTTCATGAGGCGGATGACCCAGAAGCCGGCAGCAGCCAGCAGCAGCACAACCACGGCGGCCAATCCCCACTTCAGCGCTCGGCTCGCGTCGCTGACCGTCGTCTTGATCTGCTCGCGCGCAAGCGACTGCGCCACCATCTGCGCACGCTGCACCAGACCGTTCAGCGCCATCTGCGAAACTTCGTCGCTGGGGTAGTCTGCGAGGTGATGACGGTAGAGCCGGATGGCATGGTCCGCCGCCTGCTCTTTTACTGCAAAGGCCTCGAACTCGGCGTGTGCCGCCGCGTCAGAGTCTTCTGCGACAAGCCTGCGAAAGGCGCTCTCTACGCGACCGAATGCGACCTTTCGGTTGGGCGGAATCTCCTCCCATGGCCTCCGCTTCTGGGCGTTGGCAAAGACCAGCCCGCACTTGTGGCAGGCAAGGGCGTCGTCCTGCCGATGGCCACACTTGGGGCACTTGTGGGGGGGTAGACCGGCCGCGGGCGAAGCGGGCTTGGGCGGCGGACCAACCGCGACCCGCTCGACAGCAACCGAGACGCCCGTCGTTGCGTAGCGGGTGCTCTCGACGGGCGGCGCGGGAGCATCGGGCTTCGGCGGCCTGATCAGCGGCGAGGCCTCGCCGCAGCTTCCGCAAACCACCCAGATGGCCCCCTCTACGCTGCGCGCATCAGCGGCTTCGCCCTCGTGACCACAATGTTCGCATCGAATCTGCATGCTGCTCTCCAGCGCTCGTCCGCACGGTGGCGAACTCCGGCGCGCGAATCAATCATCCCACGACGAGGCCCGCGGAAACATCTCGCCATCGGCATCTAGGCTCCAGAGCTGTAGCGGATGCGACAGCACCCCTGCGGGCGACCAAGAGAGCCTTCCGCAGACGCCATCTACCTCTCGCTGCGCGAGGATTGCCGCGGCCCAGGCCTCGGGCGAAGCCACGCCGGCTGGGAGCGCCGCTCTGCCCCGATCGGCCATGGTCGCGGCGTCGTAGACCTCGGCATCGAAGCGGGTTGGAAGCTCCGCAAAGGCGCCCTCGAACCGGTCGACAAACTCGCGGGCGGCGTCGCGCTGATCGTTCCACGGGCAGCTCTCCACCACACTCACATGGGCCAGGAAAGAGGCTGCCGTAGCGAGCTCCGGTCCCTCCCACGACCCCGTTCCGAAGAGTCGCAGCGGCGTTGGCTCATCGAACCAGCCCTTCACGCCCAGCGCTGGCAGCAGCGCCGCCCCCTGGCCTGCGGTCGCCAGCGCGACGAGAACCGTCGGGCGGCCGCTCGCAGCAGCCATGCCCTCCGCAGCGCGGGGCGCCTCTGGCCAGCCTGCCTGCCCGTGTTCAGGAGCCTGCAGCCGCGGTCCCCCCTGCTCCAGCGCGGCGACCGTGCGGCCAAAGTCGCGCTGTGCGGACGGGAACCGGACGAGGCGCGAGAGCGCAACGCCCCGCTCCGTGAGACAGCCAGCGAAGGCCGCCACCGCCTCGTCGCCCGCGGCGCCCTCGGGCGCGATCAGGGCGATGCGCACGCCTTCTATGGGAGCAACGCGCTCGCAGATCGCGCGGAGTTCGTCGGCGGGTGCGGTGCGGCCGCGCATCCGTTTGGGCGCCCTGCCGTCGCCATCGACGCCAGAGAGCGAGAGCATCGACAGCCGTGTCGGTGCGAGCGTGCGCGCCACCTCCTCCGTCTCCAGCGCACCAACGGGCCCCAGCACGAGTGAAGCCCCCGCTTCCACCGCCCGCTCCGCCGCCGCACGCGCAGAGGGCGCTGTGTCGAAGACTACCACCCTGATACGGCTGCCAGCGAGTGCCAGCGAGACCAGCGAGACAACCCGCTTTCCAATCGCCGCCTGCTTACCTGTGGTCGGTGCCAACAGCGCCAGCACCGGGACCGCAGGGCCGGGAAGCTCAGCTCCTTGGGCGGGCAGCGCCGCGAGCAGCAATGCGGTAAGCGCTGCAGCCCGCCTCACCGCTCCTCCGCGTCGGCGCGCATCGAGAAGAGGTCGAGTAGCCCGGAATGAAGTGCCTGGTGCTCCTCCAGCAAGGGCAACCACGCCGCATCTTCGGGCAGTGGCCAGCGCGGCTGTAGCGTCACGATGAGGTCGCCGCGACCGCCTTTGCCTCGGGGCAGCCCTCGCGCCGAGAGCCGGAGTTTGGTTGCAGGCGGGTGGCGCGGCTCCAGCGTTACGAGCACCCGCCCTTCCGGAGCTGAGATGGAGACGTCGCCGCCGCGCAACCACTCCAACATCGAGATTGGCTGCAGGATACGCAGGTCGTCGCCCTTCACGGCCGCTGCCGGCATCTCCGAGCTCGCCACCTCGACCACCAGCGCGCCGCGCGCACGGCCCCGCTGCCAGCCGTGTCCGGCCCAACGCAGACGCGCGCCCACCGCCGTCATGGGCGGGAAGGTGAACTCGAGCGTCCGGCCTCCGGCCGGCAGCGTCGCGCCGTCGCTGCGCGGATGGACGGGATAGGCGAGCCGCCGCTCCGTGCCCAAGACGAGCTCCCGCGGCGTGAAGTGGAGCCGGGTAACGAGGTCGAGCGAACTACCGTCGCTGCCCGTTGTCGCAGCCGCCATGGCGAGCTCGTCGAGCAGGCGGATGTAGGCGGAGCGCGCCTCGTCGAAGGCAGCCTCCGAGGCACCGTCACCGCGCCCGTCCGGGTGGGTCTGACGAGCACGCTGCCGAAAGGCCCGTTTGACCTGCGCCAGTGTCGCGCCGCGCGCGAGCCCCAGAATCTCGTAAGGGTCACGCTGCGGCATGGGTTGCCTTAGCCTTGGCCGCCCAGATTGGCATACATCGCATCGGCAAGCCGATAGGCCGCATCTTCGAGAGCCGAGAGGGCCCCGCGCACCTCTTCGACGCCCATGTGCTGGTCGAGCACCTGACGGCAGTAGGCGAGCGCGGAGAGCACCGCCTCCTGGTCGGATGCCGGCAGCACGCTGGCATACTCCTGCAGGCTCCGCTCCGAGGTATACATGAGCCCTTCGGCCTTGTTGCGGAGCTCAACCAACTCGCGCTGCGACTCGTCGTCGATGCGGCGAGCGTCGGCCTCTTCCACGATCCGGTAGATATCGGCCTCCGAGAGTCCACTCGCGGCATTCACCTGCACGGCGGTCTCTCGCCCCGTGCCGAGGTCGCGAGCCGTAACCTCCACCAGACCGTTGGGGTCAATGTGGAAGGAGACATCAATCTGCGGCAGACCCCGAGGCGCGGGAGCAATCCCGGTGAGCTGGAAGCGAGCCAGGCTGACATTGTCGCGCACAAGAGCGCGCTCGCCCTGCAGCACATGCACCTCGACGAAGGGCTGGTTGTCGACCGCCGTCGTGAAGATCTCGGACACCGTGATCGGGATGGTCGAGTTGCGCGGAATCAGCGGGGTGAAGATGCCGCCCTGTGTCTCGACACCGAGCGTCAGCGGCGTCACGTCGAGAAGAAGTACATCGGCCACCTCGCCGCGCATAACGCCACCCTGCGTGGCGGCTCCGATGGCGACGACCTCGTCTGGGTTGACCTCCCGGTTGGGAGCGCGGCCGAAGAACTCGCCGACCCGTGCCTGCACCAGCGGCATGCGCGTCATGCCGCCCACGAGGATGACCTCGTCGATATCGTTGGTCTTCGCGCCAGCCGCCTTGAGCGCGTCGCGACAGGGGCCAAGCGTCTTCTCGACAAGTTCCTCTACAATTCCCTCATACTCCGACCGCGAGATCGAGCGTATGAGGTGGAGCGGCCCCTGCGGACCGGAGGTGATGAAGGGGAGATTGATCTCCGTTCCCGTCGCGCTTGAGAGCTCCTGCTTGGCCTTCTCTGCAGCCTCCTTGAGCCGCTGAAGCGCCATGCGGTCCTCACGCAGTTCGATGCCCTTGGCCTCGAGGAATTCTTTGGAGAGCATGTCCACGAGCAGTCGGTCGAAGTCCTCGCCGCCGAGGAAGGTGTCACCGCTGGTTGACCGAACCTCGAACACGCCGTCCGACATCTGCAAGAGCGTGATATCGAAGGTGCCGCCGCCCAGATCGTAGACCGCGTAAAGTCCGTCTCGGCCATGGCTGGTGCCGTAGGCGAGCGCGGCGGCCGTGGGCTCATTGATGATACGTAAGACATTGAGACCGGCAATGCGGCCAGCATCCTTGGTGGCCTGACGCTGCGCATCGTTGAAGTGGGCGGGCACCGTGACAATGGCGTCGTTGCACTCCTCACCGAGGTAGTCCTCGGCGGTCTGCTTCATCTTCTTGAGCACCCAGGCGCTGATCTCAGGGGGGCTGTAGTCGCGTCCGCGCAGCCGGATCCAAGCATCGCCGGTGGGCGACGGCACGATTTCATACGAGACGTGGGACCGCGTATCGACCACAGCCGGCGCATCAAACCGCTGCCCGATCAGCCGCTTGACGGCAACCGCAGTGTGCTCCCAGTTGGTAATAGCCTGTCGCTTTGCGATCTGCCCTACCAGCCGCTCTCCACTCTCGGTGAAGGCGACAACCGACGGCGTTGTTCGCCCGCCCTCGCTGTTGGCGAGGACAAGGATCTCACCGTCTACGAATACAGCAACGCACGAGTTCGTGGTCCCTAGGTCAATGCCAATGACTCGGCCCATTCCAGCTCACCTCAAGTAGGGAATATCGTTGGCTTGGGTAAGCGACCGAGCGCTGTTGCACAAGTTTTACCTCGCGCAACGAACCAAAACTACGCCCAAGCGCCCTACCCTTTGGCCTCGTCTGCACTCTCTTCGGCAACCTCGATGACCTCGCCGAGCGTCGCACGAACCTCTTCCACTTCGATGGCCGGAGCCTCTTCCACTTCGATGGCCGGAGTCTCTTCCACTTCGATCGTCGGAGCCTCTTCCATTTCGATGGCCGGAGCAGCCGTCGGCGAGGGACCGCCCGTCGCTACGACAACCATCGCCGGCCGCAGGAGGCGGTCGTGGAGTTTGTAGGCTCGCTGGAACTCCCGGATAACCGTGCCTTCGGGGACCGAGTCATCGACGAGCTGCTGCAGCGCCTCGTGCATCTGGGGGTCGAACAGGGTGCCAACAGCGCTCTCCGAGGTCACGCCGCGGCGCTCCATCGTCGTCACGAACTTGCGGTGAACGAGCCGTACGCCCTGCACCATGTTGTCCACCTCCGCGATGCCGGTGGCATCGGCGGGAAGATGCTCGACTGCACGATGAAGGTCGTCGAGAACGCCGACCATGTCTTTGATGACACCCTCGGTCGCATACTGCTGGTCGTCGGTCCGCTCTTTCAGGTGGCGCTTCCGCTGGTTCTCGAGGTCGGCCGCCTTTCGCTGCGCGAGGAGCTTGAACTGCTCGGCCTCTTGGCGCGCCACGGCCAGCTCTGCTTCGAGGGCTGCGACTTCGCTCGAACTCTCCTCCTCGTCAGCGGGGAGAAAGATGTCGTCGTCAGTAGGCTTCTCGGTCTCTTGGCTCATGGCAGCACTCGGCAGCAGAGGTTGAAAAAAGTCGGCACACCACTTTCGGCACGCAATCCAGATGCGCCAGATCCACACGCTAGAAAATCTCCGCAGCGAGCGAGTCTGCCAGCCGGCGGGCCTCGGGGGTGAACTGCACCGAGCCCCCTACCACGCGGCAGAGCCCCCTTTCAACCCAAGCGTCCAGGTGGGGTCCCAGCACACGGTCAACCTGTCCGCTCCTTGCCCTCAGCTCCGCAAGCGACAGTGGCGCAACGCGGCGGCAGGCGAGCATGAGTAGTTCGCGCAGATGCGTCTCGCTCGTCAGCTCCTCGGACGAGAACGAGGCCTGCTCCTCGACTAGATAGCGGCGCGTGGAGCGCTCATTGGCGCGCCGCATAACCGTTCCGCCGGCGCCGTCGACGCGGAGCGAATGGGCGCCGGGCCCCAGTCCCACATACTCGTCGCCGACCCAGTAGCTGCTGTTGTGGAGCGAGACGCCCCCCGGCCGCGCGAAGTTGCTGATTTCGTACCTCGAGAAGCCCGCCGCATTGAGCCGCAGCTCGACCTCGTCGAAGCAGGAGGCGAGCAGGTCATCGTCCCACGGCGTCAGCCGCCCCTGCTGCTTGGCTACGGAGAAGGCCGTTCGGGGCTCGAAGGTCAACTCATAGGCTGAGATGTGGTCGACCTCGGGCCAGGTGGCGACGGCGGAGACCTCTTCTAAAAAGCCGGCCATCGTCGCGCCTGGTGCGCCATAGATGAGGTCGACAGAGATGTGTCGGATGCCGGCCCCATGCAGCCGCTCCACCGCGCGCCGGACATCCGAGCCGGTATGGTTGCGCCCGAGCGTCCGTAACACCTCGTCGTTCAGGCTCTGCGCTCCCAAACTCACCCGAGTAAAGCCGGCTTCGGCGACCAGCTCGGCCCAGCCCTCGACGACAGACTCTGGGTTGACCTCCAACGTAACCTCCGCATCCGGCGCCCGCTCGCCTGCGGCCGCCTTCACCCCGTCGAGCAGCCGCCCGAGCGATGCTACGGAGAGCAGCGAGGGGGTGCCGCCGCCAAAGTAGATGGTCGTCAGCTGGCGCCCCACGAGCTCGTTGCGGCGCTGTTCCAACTCGCGAAGCATCGCCTCCACAAAGTCTGCTTCCGGCACGGTGCGCATGACCGCCACCGTGAAGTCGCAATAGGGGCAGCGGCGAAGGCAGAAGGGCACATGGAGATAGACCCCCAGGCGGCCCGTTGGCGCAAACTGATCCATCTCGCTCCTACGGCTCGACCCGCGCCGAGAAGATTCCCTGATCCGACTCGATGCGAAGGTTGGCAGGGCGATGGTCGCTAGGCGCCGTTGCGCCGGGGAATCTCGCGGTGGAGGCCCCCTCCCAAAGCGACAGGCCCGGCTGCCTCGGAATGCCAAAACGCGGCGTAAAGTCAGACATCTGGCACTCAACAGTCCCGTAGGCTGGGACCTTCGCAACGCGGAGAAGATAGAGGTCGTCGGCGTCGACGAGGACGTTTGTCCACGCCTTCGCTGTGTCGTTGTGGACTGTGAGAAAGACAGAGCCCTGCTCGGTCTGACCAACATCGAAGAGCAGCCGCTGTACCCGCTGCGCGCCCCAGAACGAGGCCGACCAGACGAGCGATACGACCGCAGCGACGGCGTAGGCTCCGAGTACGAGCCTCCTCAGCCGTTCAAGCCCCGCGTAGCCGCCGAACATTTCGCTCCAGCGCCCGCTCAGCGCTGGCTGTGGCGGCGGAAGCGCTGCCATCCGTTGGGTGGTCGGCCGTGTCATGGGCCCCGCCTAACCCAGCAAGCCGAGGAGGGCAACAACGCTTCGGAGGGGCGATCGGCTTGCATCCCTGCCCCGCGGAGTGCTAGACTTCTGCCCTTGCATGCTCGTTGCTAGAAGACACACTCGTTGGACCGTTCGGATGCGTGAATCGGAGCTGGCCTGCGTTGCGCTAGGACGATGCTGAGATTGGAGTTCTGATGAAGTTTTCCTGCGAGGCCTGCGCGGCGCGCTACTACATGGACGACGACAAGGTGCGTCACAAGACGCTCCGTATCCGCTGCAAGAAGTGTGGCAATGTCATGACCGTCGGCGACGGCGAGACGACACTTTCCGAGCAGGGAAGCGGGCCCGACCTTGCATCTATGGTGCCTCGGGAGCAGCTGCAGCCCACGGCCGATAGCATCTGGTTTTACGCCGCGGCCGGACAGACCTATGGCCCCTACGCGAAAGGCGAGCTGCTGCGGCGCTTCGAAACGGGGCGCATCGCAGAAGAGGTCCATGTCTGGAAGCAGGGCTTCGACACATGGCTTCCGGCCGGTGAAGTCGAAGCGTTTGCAGCGGCGATTCAGCAGGCTCGTCCGGGCCGTCAGCTGACGCAGGCCATCGACATCGGCGCATTGAATCTTGCGCCGGCCGCCCCCGCGAGAACAACGCCAGCAGCCACGCCGCCCGTCCGCGACGCAGAGGCAGCGGCGCGGCTCACGGCACTTCGCGACGGCCTGCGAAAGAGCCGTGGCGCAGAGAGCGGTACGAGCATCAAGGCGCAGACGCAGGGCCCCGTCTCCTCGTCCGGCCTTACCGCCGACACCAGCTTCGAGATGTCGGATCTGCTCGACGGCAGCATCGCCGACGCGACCGCGAGCCTCATCGCAAAGGCCCAGGCTGCGCCGACGCCGCTCCCGGCAGAACCCGAACCGGCCCCGGTCGAACCCGAACCCTCGTCGTCGGCAGAGGCGCTTCCGGTCGAGGTCGCAGTTGCAGGCGCGGAGGAGGCGACCCCTCCAGAGCCTGCTGCAGAACAGGCAGCGGTACCCTCCGGATGGCCGGCGCCTTCGGGTGGCTCCTCGATCCCGAGACTCCCGGTACTCGCAGACGCCGCGCTGCTTCCCCAAGGTCAGGGGCCTGCAAGCGGCGCCATGGCAAGTGCGCTGGGCGGCGCGCCCACCGCCTCGCTGATGCTGCAGATTGAGCATACCAAGTCTGCAAACCGCACACGCATGCTCTTCGGTGGCGGCGTCGTCGCACTCGTGGTGGGCGGCGCTATCTTTGGCCTGGGCAGCCGGGCCGACAAGCCCGCGGCCGCTCCCACCGCTCCGGTGCGCAACACGATTGAGCCCGCTCTGACGCTTACGCCTGAGCAGGCGGCGCTCAAGGCCGCCCGTACCGACAACGCACTGACCGCAGCAAAAGACCAGATGCGCAGCGCGCTCCGCGAAGGGGCATCCTCCGCGGTGACCGCCATTATGAAGAAGCGCATGACCGAGGATGCGGCACGCAAGAAGCGGGGGCTGGCCACAGTGGCGCGCACGACCAAGATCGTGTTCAACGAAGCGACTGGCGCCATCGCCGAGGCAGACATCAACGCTCCTGAGCAGCCGCCGGTTGCCTCCGCCGCCTCGCGGGCCCGTGGCATTGGCGTCGCCATCGCTGCACCCAAACTCGGTCGCGTAAGCAGCCCTGCCGCGCTGCCCGCAAGTTACTTTGCGGCTGGACTGCGCAAGGTCGAAGAGTCGATTCAGTACTGCAACCAGCGACAGCTCTCCGCCGAAGGCCGCCTGCGCAAGCCCCGCGTCGAACTGAAGTTCAGCATCCTGCCCTCGGGAAAGGTCAGTACTGTGGACTTCAACAACGAGGTCGGCGCCACAACCTTCGCGGGCTGTATGCGCGGCAGGAAGGAGCGGTGGCTGTTCGCCCCATTCGAGGGCGAGCCCCTGCAGATCGCCAAAACCTACATCGTTGAGTAGCATCTCGCAGAGGCTGGAACGGATGGTTCAAATGCTACGGCGACTCCTCAAAACTTTTGAAAAACCGGCCGGCGAGGCCCCTCGACGGAATCGCCTCGACGCCATGCTCGAGGGGGCGCGCGAGCCGTGGTTGGCCGAGCTGCCGAAGAGCAGCCTCGCGCCGCTGCCCCTCCTCTACCGTTACGCTATCCGCACGGAGTTGGCGGACGGCGCCTCTGCACAGGGGCTCGACGAGGCCGGCTTTGACCGGTTTGCCGACGCCTGGTGCGCGCTGCTCGCCGAAAACGCTCGCCTCCCCGAGAGTCTGCAGATTCCCGAGGCCTCCATCCACATGCCCCGCAACCTGCTGCTCGCCTACTTCGGGGACCAGTCGACGCTCGCCCGCGAGGCGCAGATCATGCTCCGGTATGTCGAGGCCCAGTTCGGTGCAGGCGGCTACGCGCAGGTGGAGATTCTGCTTCGGCTCTTCGAGACCGAGGCCATCACTCAGCGCAACAACGAGCGGAACATCTTCTTTGAGCGTTGCAACAAGAAGCTGCTGAGCACGCGCCCCAAGAGTTCTCCGCCGCGCGTGGAGCCCTGGCAGGCCGCGCTCTCGGACTCCCTCAAGCGTCCGGGCGAAGGGCTGCCCGCAGCGCTCGCAGCACTCGCCGACCATGCCGGCGCCCGCTTCCATCTCCTCTCGCAAGACATGCAACAGGTGGAACGCTGGACCACCGCGACGGCCCGTTTGTCGCCGCAACATCGCCTCGAGTTCCTGCAGACCGTTCCCGGCTGGCGCTTCCGCCCGATCGACGACCTCGCCGCGGCAGACCTCACGGCACACCTCGTTGGCATGACCCTCTTCACAGGCACCGAAAACCACCTCCGTCAGCTTGTCATGGCCTGCTACTTCGTCGCACTAGCGACGGGCAGAACGGGACAGGAGCCGCTCATCGCAGAGACCCTGCGTTGGTTGCGCGGCTCCGTAGCGCCGGAAGCCAATCGGATTCTCTCCGAGATGCATCGGCGCTGTTCGGTCAATGACGAGGGCCTCGTCGACGCGACCAACCTCGTTTTGCGCGAGTTCATCCCCGATGGGGCGCTGCCGTCCGCCTTCTCCGAGACGCAGATCCGAGACGCCTGCGCCGCCGTCCACCGCCGCCTCGCACAGGTGCAGATCGCCAACCTTGCTGAGGGTGAATACGACCTCGGCGGCCTCATCCTCGACGAACTTCTCGGCTTCAGACGCGCCGACATGACAGACCAACTTAAGCTCCATCGATTGGTGTAACGATGGCCGCCGTTCAACTCCGCGACAACCAGGGTTCGGCAAACCGCGCACAGGCGCTGCCGCTCAGCATGGAGATTGAACGGGGCCGCGGCTACCTCCTCGCCAAGAGCCGCAGGATCCATCCGCTCTGCGACCTGGAGCAGCTGCGGCTCGAGATCCCGGCGCTCAAGTTCCCGTTCACGCTCGGTGATGGCGACAACCCGCTTGCCTCCGCACGGACCCGCATCGACATCGTCCGCGCCCTCACCTCCGAGCAGGACGCATCTCATTTCCTCACCTCTGCGCTGGCCAAGGTCTCTCCCGGAACCGACGCCTGGCTGAGCCTCGGCAAGCAGCATGTTGACCTGCTGCTCCGACTCGAACCGACCGACGGCCCCGTCGAACTCTGCATCCGCCTCGGCTTCGCGCTCGAAGATGTTGACGGCCGCCATCGCGTCCGTGTCGCCCCGCTCCGCGCCTTTGCCCTCGGAAACACCGCGGCGCCTGTTTCGGTACTGCTTGCCGACCTTTGGAGAGCATGGACCTCGTCGGAGGACCGCGCCCCCTTTGGCCCGCAGTCGGAGCGCGATCTGCTCTGGTTCGAGCCCCTGCGCCTCGTCGCAGAACAGGTCGCCTCGCAGCGCGGCTGGAAGCTGCCCGGCGAAGAGGGGCTGCGGCGCTTCACAGCTCATCTCCGCGGCCGCGAGGTGCTCTGGGGCGCGCAATCCGACGGACGCGTGCCGGCGCTGCATGATGAGCGCGACACCTATGCGCTGCTCACAGAGGACGCCGGCCGTTGGCAGGAGGCCTGGGCGCTGGGAGCACAGGCAGACGAAGCGGCAATCGGCGGAGACTACGAGCAGGCCCGCCAGCTCTTCGAGACCCAGATTCGCCGCCTGGGTCCGCAGACGCATTGGCAAGACAGGCTGCTCGACCTCCTCTGCGCCATGAACACCGCGGATGCCACCGCCGAGGCGCGGCAACGGGCCCGCGACCGGCTTGCTCGGCTCCCCAGCGACCTCGTTGCGATCAGCGCCCTGCTCCGGCTCGCCGATCGCGACGGCGACAGGACCACGGCCACCCAGCTCCGCGCCAAGCTCCTCGACCTCGCTCAAGTCGAGCAAGACACCGTGCTGGAGGTCGGCTGTCATCTCGCCATCGCCCGCAGCCTCTCGCGCTCCGACCTCGCCCTCTCTGCGCAGCATGTGGACGCTGCGCGCACCGTCGCGCCCGGCCTCCGCTGCATCCACGCCCTGCGCCGTGAACTGGCCCGTCGCGCAGGCGACCCCATTGCGCTCCGCATCTCGCTCGAGTCGGAGATTGCCTCAACGACAGACCGCGACACCCGCATTGGCCGGACCGTGGAGCTCGCCGAGCTCTTTGCCTATGAACTCGGCGACCTCTCTCATGCGCGCGTCCTCCTCGACCGCGTGCTCGAGACCTCGCCCTCCTCTGCCACCACCTGGCGGCTGCGCGGCGACATCGACACCAAACTCGAGCGGCCGCTCGATGCGGTCCGCGCCTTCGAGCGGGCGGCAGCGCTCAGCGAGTCAACAGAGCCCGAACTGTCCGCCGCCGACCGGGTCCGCGCAGCGGAGCTCTGGATGGGCTCACTCAACGATCCGCGTACTGCAGAAAGTCACCTTCGAAAGGCGCTGCTTTCTCAGCCTCGGAACGCCGAGGCCTGCAGGCTCCTCAGCCGCATCCTCATCGCCGAAGCCCGACTCGATGAGGCGCTCGGGCTCCATGTTGCGACCAACGAACTCGTCGGACTCGGTGAGCCACGCGACGGCGAACTCACCCGCGCCGAGTGGTACGATCTGAAGGCCGAACTAGAGACCGCCCGAGGCCGCGAAGACGAGGCGCGCGCCATGCGCCACCAAGCGCAGAACCTGCGCGCTTCCGAGGCCGTCCGGCAGACCGCTGCCCCCCAGCAATCACCAGCCTCCGCCCGAGAGGCAGCGCAGCTCGCCCGCGAGGCCGGCGACGGAAAGAAGGCCATCGAACTGCTCCTCGCGGCGGAGCAGCAGGAGCCCTTCGACTCCGGCAAGGCCCGACTCTGGACCGAAATCGCAACCCTCTACGACGAAGTCCTCGAAGACGACGACGCAGCCTGGAGCTCCGTGATGCGGGCGCTCGACCTCGATGAGCGGGCGCTCGAAGCCACACCTGCGCTCCTCATGCTCGTGAGCCGGCAGGCGCCGCAGCGTGGCGCACTCGCCCGAGGCGCCGAGGCGCTCGCGCTGCTTGCGCGGACCGCCGAGCAGGATGTGAACCGCGGCATGCAGCTCACGCAGGCAGCCGACTGGCTCTACCAGGCCCGCCCCGACGACCCGCGACTGCTCGGCTGGACCGCCGACGCGCTTCAGGCCGCACCGACCATGCTCTCCGCCTACGCCATGCGTGCTCGCATCCTATCGGCCCGTGGCCAGTTTGCAGATGCCATCGCGACGCTCCGGCGGGCGCTTGCCATCGAAGAGTCGGAGCCGCTCGAGCGGGCGCCCCATGCACGCATGGCCGCAGAGCTGCTGATGCAGACGGGCGATGCAGATGCGGCCATCTCCATCCTGCTCGACATGCGCGCCTCCACCACCGCCGACGGAGCCTCCGAACGGCTACTCCTCAAGGCTCGCGAACAGGCGGGCCGCTTCGCTGAGCTCCGAGACGAGGCCACCGCGCGCGCCGCCCAGCAGCTCGGACAGAGCGCGACCACACCGCTCGCGGTCTGGAAAACGCTGCAGGTTCCGCCGGCCGATATCTCGCGTGAGCTCGCTGCCGACGCGCTCGCCCAGGCAGCTCGCTACGCTGCCCGCATGAAGGATTCTGCCTGCGCCGAGTGGCTCGCACAGGCGGAGCGGTTCGGGGCCTACGAGAACGCGCTCACGCAAGCCCGTATCGCCGTCGGCAGGGCCACGAGCGACCACGCCATGCTCGCAGCCGCCCTCCGTGCCCTCGCAGCTGAGCTCCTCGACCCGGCGGAGGCAGAGCGCCTCGTTGCCGAAGCCGAGCTCGCCGAGCGCAAGCTCAAGCCCAAGCTCAAGACGACCCCCAAGCCGGTGCAGCCGCCACCGATGCCGACCGCGCCGGAGCGGAACCCGGCCGCCGCGGCTGCGCGCACCTCGGCCCGCCTCGAACAGCTCGCAGAAGGTGTAACCTATGCGCGCAAGCCTGCAGCGGCACCGACTGCTACGGGTGCTCCCGCCAACGCTATCGCCGAGCTCGACCGCATGGTGGAGGCGGGGCAACGGGCCGCTGCCATCGAGCAGATCGACGAACTCCTCCGCGCCACCCGCACCTCCCGCGACAGCGCCATCCGGCGGAGCCTCCTGCTCCGCAAGGGGCGTTGGCTGCTCGACGAAGGCACACTCGGCCGCGACGTCACACTCGCGTTGACCGGCGCGCTCATCCTTGACGACAGCTCCGCCGAGACCCGGTTCGAACTCTTCCGCGCCTACACGCTCGGCCGCGATGCGCGGGGCGCGACGGAGCAACTCCGCTCCCTCTTCGACGCCCTCAAGCAGACGCCCCAGGCGGTGGAGCCCGAGCGGATTGTCAAGCTGATGCTCCGGCTGGAACAGCTCGACCGCGCCCCCGACTTCGGTCAACAACTCGAGCTCGCGGGCGAGGCTTCTCCCTCGCTCGCGGCGGCGCTCCGGCAGGCTGCTCCGCGCTCCGCGAAGGGATAGGGCGACACCATGAGGGGGCTGGCACCACACTGCAGGTTCGTCGCCCTCTCCGCGCTTCTGCTCTCGCTCGCAGCATGCAGCGCGGCGCCCCTGCAAGAGCCGGAAGACGCTCCAGCAGACGGCAGCGGCTCCGGCGGTGCGCCAGATGCAGGCGCCTCCGGCGAGGGCGTGACCGATGCAGCTTCGGATGCCAGCACCGTCGATGGCGTGGAAGATATCTCCGACCTTGTCGATGTTCAGACCGACACGTTGCTCCCCCCGGACGGCTCCGCCGACGCGGAGGGCAGCGACGCCGGCGACACAGACCCGATGCCCGAACCCGTTGGCCCTTGGATCGAGATCGGACAGGGTGAACGCGGCTTCGACAGCGTCGACGAGAGCAGCTTGGTGAGCTGCATCTTCGGACCGCAGGGAAGCTACCACATCTGGGCGGCGATCCGACTCCATAACATCGACCCGTCGTCCATCCGCGTCGATACCTTTGCCGACATCGGCGGCACCCGGGTAGGCGTAGGCTCGGCAACGCCCCTCAACTCCGAATGGACCGTCAACCCCGACGGAACTGCCGACATCTTTGGCCAGTTCCTCTACCTCGATTTTGGCATCGACTTCCCCGCACTTTCTGAACAGTCCGTCACCCTGCGTGCTACGGTGCGCAGCGCTTCGGTCGACACGGTCTCCGCTACGGCGACCGGTAGGTTTCTATGCATCCAATGACCTCCCGTACCTTCCTCATCAGCGGCGCCTCCGGATGGCTGGGCCAGGCGCTCGCCGCCCACCTCTCCGCGGAGGGCCACACCGTGCGCCGGCTCGTCCGACGAGCGCCGACCGATGCACAGGAGTTCCAGTGGGATCCAGCGACCGGCGCCTTCGACCGGGCCGCCCTCGCAGGCGCCGACGTCATCGTGCATCTGGCCGGCGAGGGCATCGCGGACGCCCGCTGGACCGCCGCGCGCAAGCAGCTCATCCTACGGAGCCGCGTCGTGGGAACCGAGCTCATCGCCCGCGAGGCCGCCGCGGCGGGCAACCCCAACCTCCACCTGATCTCGGCGTCGGCCGTCGGCTTCTATGGCAACGCTGGCGCGCAGGTGTGCGACGAAACGGCCCTCTCGGGGAGCGGCTTCCTCGCAGAGGTCTGCCGCGCCTGGGAGGGTGCGACCGCTGCAGCTGCGGCGCTGCCCTTGACCCACATCCGCATCGGCGTGGTGGTCGGCCCTGGCGGCGGCTTCCTCTCCCGCATGCTCCCCATCTTCCGCGCCGGACTCGGCGGGCGACTGGGCACGGGCGAGGCGTGGACGAGCTGGATCTCGCGCCACGACCTCTGCCGCGCCATCGGCTGGACCGCCGCGCACCGCCTCACGGGCACAGTGAACCTCACCGGCCCCGCGCCCTGCACCAACGCCGACCTCACCGCCGAGCTTGGCGCGCTGCTCCACCGCCCCACCCGGCTGCCCGCCCCCTCCTTCGCGCTCCGATTGGCGATGGGCGAGATGGCCGACGAACTCCTCCTCGCAGGCCAGCGCGCCCTCCCCGCGCGGCTGCTCGCCAGCGGTTTTTCCTTTGACCACCCCACCTTCCGTGATGCCGCCCGCTGGGCCCTGGAGGAAAGATGAACTTGGCATCGAAAACGCCCGCATCCGAACCGACCGAAGGCCGCCTTTTCTTCAACAAGAAGACGGCGCCACCCAAGATCCGCAAGCGCTCTGAAGCGGCCCCGGCAGCAGCCGCGAAGGTCTACCGCGACGGCCACTGTGAGGTCCATCAGGAGCCCTCGGCGGAAACCCTCGCCCGGCTCCACGCCGAACCCGGACTGCTCTGGCTCAACATCGACGGCAGCCACATTGTCGACGCGAACGGCCTCGAGCAGCCATCGCCCTGGCTCCAAGCAATCGGGGAGATGTTCAACTTCCACGCACTTGCGATGGAAGACGTTTGCAACCGCAAGCAGCGCGCAAAACTGGACCGATTTGATGACGGCTCGTCTGTGCCTCATCTGTTCATCGTCGCCCGAATCCCGGACGCGAGCGACCCCGGCGAGACCGAGCAGATCAGCATCTTCCTGTGCGAAGACCTCGTCGTTACCATCCAAGAGTCGCCGGGCGGCGACTGCTTGAGCCGCGCACGCACGGTTGCACGCGGCGCAGCGCAGCGAGGCACACTGTCAGCGAGCCTGCTCGTCGCAGAGATCCTCGACGCCGCCGTCATGGACTACATGGCCCATCTGCCCGGACCCGAAAGCGTCATCGAGCAGCTCGGCAACAGGATCGGCACCGCCAAGACCGATGACCTCGTCCACAAGTTCCACCACTTCCGAATCGAAGCCCTCCATCTGCTCCGCGATCTTCGACCCCTCGAAGCCGTGCTGACCGTTCTCGCCAACACGAACGACGACCCGCTGATCAAGCCCGCCGCCCGCGCGAAGTTCAAAGACGCACTCGACCACCAGCAGCGGGCGGTCGATACGCTCAACCACCTGGCTGACGAATCCAAGGAGCTCATGAACCTCACGCTGGCCATGGCGAGCCACAAGATGAACGAGGTGATGCAGGTGCTGACCATCATCTCGGCCATCTTCATTCCGCCGACGCTGATCGCCGGTATCTACGGCATGAACTTTCAGCACATGCCCGAACTCGCCTGGCAGCACGGCTACTTCTGCGTGCTCATGGTTATCGCCTCTATCACCACCGTCCAGCTGGGCATGTTCTGGTGGAAAGACTGGCTTGTCCTGCCGAACTTCTTGTCGAGACTGACACCGCCGTTCCTTCGGCAACGAAAGGCACAGCGGCGACGCCGTTCGCCTTGACGCTCTCGCCGCCTCCGCCCTAGAAGCGCGCAGCCTCTGACTGCCCCCATCTGAGCACAGCTCTCGCTCACACCGAACCAACCGAGGAGTCCCATGTCTGTTCGCATCGCCATCAACGGATACGGCCGCATCGGCCGCACGATCGCCCGTGCTGCCCTCCGCCGCACCGACATTGAAATCGTCGCCGTCAACGACCTGACCGACGTCGCGACCCTCGCCCACCTCTTCAAGTATGACTCTGTTCACGGCCGCTACAACGGCACGGTTGTAGCCAAGGAGGGCGCCATCGAGATCGACGGCCGCGAGCTCAAGGTCATCTCCGAAAAGGATGCATCCAAGCTCCCCTGGGCCGAGCTCGGCGTCGACCTCGTCCTCGAGTGCACCGGCCGTTTCAAGGGCAAGGAGGACGCCTCCGCCCACATCGCCGCCGGCGCCCGCAAGGTCATCATCTCCGCCCCCGCCAAGGCCGTCGACGTCACCATCGTCATGGGCGTCAACCAGCACATGCTCGACAAGGTGAACCATACGGTCATCTCCTGCGGCTCCTGCACCACCAACAGCCTGGCCCCGCTCGCCAAGATTTTCGACGCCGCGCTTGGCATCGAGAAGGGTCTCATGACCACCATCCACTCCTACACCTCCGACCAGCGCCTGCTCGACGCGCCCCATGAAGACATGCGCCGCGCCCGCAGCGCCGCCCTCTCCATGATCCCCACCTCCACCGGCGCCGCCATCGCCGTCGCCGAGGTCCTCCCGCAGCTCAAGGGCAAGCTCGACGGCATGGCTGTCCGCGTCCCCACCCCCAACGTCTCGCTCACCGACTTCACCTTTGTCGCCAAGCGCGACACCACGGTCGCTGAGGTCAACGCACTCATTCACACCGCCTCGCTCGGCGAGCTCGCCGGCATCGTCGAGTACCTCGTCGATCCCGTTGTCAGCATCGACATCAACGGCAACACCCACTCCTCCGTCTTCGACCCCAGCCAGACCCGCGTGCAGACAGGGAACCTCGTGAAGGTTCTCTCCTGGTACGACAACGAGTCCGGCTTCTCCAACCGCATGTGCGACCTGTCGGTCCTCTTCGCGGGCTAACCTTTTCGAGGCCCCATGGAACTCTCAGGTATCCGCTCTCTCGAGCAGATTGATGTCGACCGCCGCATCGTCTTCGTCCGGGTCGACTTCAACGTCCCGATGAAGGATGGCGTCATCACCGATGACTCCCGCATCACCGCGGCCCTCCCCACCATCAACTACCTGCGCGAGAAGGGGGCCCGTATCGTCCTCGGCAGCCACCTCGGCCGGCCCAAGGGCCACGACCCGAAGCTCTCCCTTGAGCCCATCGCAGCCCACCTCGCCAAGCTGCTCAACACTGAGGTCGTCTTCCCCGAAGACTGTGTCGGCGACGGCCCCAAGAAGGTCATCCGCGACCTCCCCGAAGGCGGCATCTGCCTCCTCGAAAACCTCCGCTTCCACGAGGCAGAGGAGCAGGGAGACCAGGTCTTCGCTGCCGACCTCGCCGCGCTGGCCGAGGTCTATGTGAACGACGCTTTTGGCACCGCGCACAGGGCGCACGCATCGACCTACACGATGGTCCGCCACTTCCCCGACGGCCGCCGCGCCGCCGGCCTGCTCGTTGCCAAGGAGCTCAAGTTCCTCGGCGGCCTCATGCAGGGCGCGGAGAAGCCCTACATCGCCATCCTCGGCGGCTCCAAGGTCTCCGACAAGATCAAGGTCATCGAAAACCTCATCGGCCGCATCGACACGCTGCTCATCGGCGGCGCGATGGCCTACACCTTTCTCCGCGCCAAGGGCATCGGCACGGGCAACAGCCTCGTCGAGGCCGACAAGCTCGATGTCGCACGCTCGCTTATGTCGAGCGCCGAGGCCCGCAAGACCCGCCTTGTGCTCCCGGTCGACCATGTCGTCGCCCCCACGATCACGGCCGAAGAGGGCGTCGTAACCGAAGGTGTCGAGGTGCCGGTTGGCACTGCTGCCTTCGACATCGGCCCCAAGACTGTAGCGATCTTCGAGAGCCACATCGCAAAGGCCAACACCATCTTCTGGAATGGCCCGCTCGGCGTGTTTGAACGGGCCCCCTTCTCCAAGGGCACCTTCGCGATCGCTGGCGCCGTGGCGGATAACGATGGCGTCTCCGTTATCGGCGGCGGCGACTCGGTTGCCGCACTCGTAGCGACCGGCCGCGCCAAGGATGTGAGCCACGTCTCGACGGGCGGCGGCGCCAGCCTGGAGTTCGTCGAGGGGCGCGACCTCCCCGGCATTGCTGCCCTGCGGGCCGGCCACAAGTTCGAGGAGAACTGATGCGCACCAACTTCGTCTGCGGAAACTGGAAGATGAACACTACGCGGTCGTCGGCGATCGCACTGGCGGAGGCCTGCGTCGCTGCGAGCCGCCAGACCCCTTCGGTGCGGGTGGGCATCGCGCCGCCGGCCATCTGGCTGAGCGACGTCGCTGCCACCATTGCAGGGAGTTCGGTCGCGCTCTTCGCGCAGAACGGCCACCCCGCAGCATCGGGCGCCTTCACGGGCGAGAGCTCCTACGGGATGCTCAAAGAGGCGGGTGCCATCGGCGTCCTCGTCGGCCACTCCGAGCGGCGCCAGCTCTTCGGCGAGACAGATTCCATTGTGGCGACCAAGGTAGCCGCCGCCCGCGCGCTGGGGCTGGAGGTAATCCTCTGCGTGGGCGAGACGCTCGCCGAGCGCGACGGCGGCACAACCCTCGAGGTGGTGAATCGCCAGGTCGACGCCGGCCTTGCAGAGATTGGCACGCTCGACGGCATCACCATCGCCTACGAGCCGGTATGGGCGATCGGCACCGGCCGCAACGCCACGGCAGCGCAGGCCCAGGAGGTGCACGCCGCCATCCGGAGCCGGCTGGCCATCCGCTTCGGCGCCCAGGCGGCAGCGGTTGTCATCCAGTACGGTGGCTCTGTGAAGCCCGAGACTGCGGCCTCGCTGCTCTCGGAGTCCGATGTGGACGGGGCATTGGTCGGCGGCGCGAGCCTCGACGGCATCGCCTTCGGGAGCATCATCGCCGCGGGCGCTCTCTAACCTTGCGCAACCCGCCGATTCTCTCTAGTCTTCGCCCCCCGAATCCCTACTACCGAGCCGATTTACGGCCCCGTAGCAACGCGTGGTTTTCATGATCGCAGCTCTCTACACGGTCTACATTTTCTGTTGCATCTTCCTCATCCTCGTGGTGCTGCTTCAGGCAGGCCGCGGTGGTGGCATGGCACTGGGCGGCGGTTCGCAGCAGCAGGCTTTCGGTGGTGGTGGCGCAGCTCCCATCATGAAGAACCTGACGATGGGTACCGCTGCTCTCTGGTTGGTACTCAACCTGGTTCTGGCCTACATGGGTTCTTCGCGGAACTCGGCGGCCGACGGCGAGTTCAAGCGAGCAGAAGCCCCCATCGCAGCTGGCTCGGGCGCAACCGCTCCTGCTGCTGGCTCGGCTGCCCCTGCAGAGACGGTCGAGGCTCCTGTGGCCCCCGCTGCAGGCTCGGGCTCGGCTCCCACTGGTTCGGGCTCGGCTCCCACTGGTTCGGGCTCGGGCTCCAAGTAACGGTTGTCGAGGAGGCTCTTCAATCCGTATTGACATATTGTTCTGGGACGCGTAAGACCTGCGCCCCTGCATCGGGTAGCACCGAAGCAAGCGAGAGTGGTGGAATTGGCAGACACGCAGGACTAAGGATCCTGTGGCTTAAACGCCGTGCGGGTTCGACTCCCGCCCCTCGCACTACCCCGGTCTTCGGACCGGGGTTTTTTTTTCCCATTTTCCGCCCCAGCCCCTCGGACAGGCCATGCTCGACCTCCGCTTCGTCGCAGAACACCTCGACATCGTGAAGACCAAGACCGCGCAGCGCCAGGTCGCCTTCGACTTCGCTCCCCTTGAGCAGCTCGAAGAGGCACGCCGGCGCGCCATCCGCGACTACGAGACCCTCCGCGCAGAGCAGAAGCGGGCCTCCGACGGCATGAAGGCCCTCAAGCCCGGTTCCCCCGAGTTCGACACCCTCCGCGCCACCCTCAAAGAGATGGCAGACCGCGGCAAGGCGCTCGAAGAGGAGAAGCGCATCATCGAAGAGGCCATCCCGCCGCTTCTCCTGCGCATCCCCAACCTCTGCCACGACTCCGTGCCCGTCGGCGAGAGCGCCGACGATAACTACCTCGTCCGCTCCCACGGTGAGATCAAGCCGCTTGGCTTCGCCCCGCTGGACCATGTCGCCATCGGCGAAAAGCATGGCATCCTCGACTTCGAGCAGGCGGGGAGGGTCTCCGGTGCACGCTTCTGCTTCCTGCGCGGCCAGGCCGCCCGGCTCGAGCGATCCCTCATCAACTTCATGCTCGACATCCACACCCGCGAGCACGGCTACGAAGAGATCTTCCCGCCCCTCATGGTCAATGCCGACGCCATGACCGGCACGGGCCAGTTGCCGAAGTTTGAAGAAGACCTCTTCAAGACAGACAACCTCTACCTCATCCCCACGGCAGAGGTCCCGGTCACCAACCTCTACCGCGACACCCTCCTCGAGAGCCTCCCCAGCACGCTCAAGATGGTCGCCTACACGCCTTGCTTCCGCCGCGAAGCGGGCAGCCATGGGCGCGACACCCGCGGCCTCATCCGGCAGCACCAGTTCAACAAGGTCGAGCTGGTGAAGATCGCCCCGCCCGAAGAGAGCTATGACGAACTCGAGAAGCTGGTGAACGACGCCTGCACCATCTTGCAGCGCCTCGAACTCCCCTATCGGGTCATGGGCCTCTGCACGGGCGATATCGGCTTCGGCGCGGCCAAGTGCTACGACCTCGAGGTCTGGCTCCCCTCGCAGAACACCTTCCGCGAGATCTCATCCTGCTCCAACTTTGAGGCATTCCAGGCGCGCCGTGCCAACATCCGCTTTCGCGACAGCAGCGGGAAGGCCCAGTTTGCCCACACCCTCAACGGCAGTGGCCTGGCAGTTGGCCGCACGCTGGTGGCGATCCTCGAGAACTTCCAGAACGCCGACGGCAGCGTCACCATCCCCGACGCACTTCGGCCCTACACCGGCTTCGACCGCATCGGCTGAGGCGGGGCGCGGCGCATATCTTTGGTCGCAAACGGAACAGAACTGGGTCTGACGTAGGCTTGCTACTTGGTCTGGCAAGGGCGTAGTCTCCTCCCCTGTCCCAGCATCCGCTCGGGCACCAACATGGAGGACTGCATGATTTCACTTGCAGCTGAGACGTCGCCCTCCCTTGATACCGCTGGCTCGTCGTTCCGCGCAGCGTCGGCCAACGGCATCGACCCCTCCACGCTACTCGCTGGGCAACCGCGGCGGCTCGAGCTTGTGGCGCGCGGCGCGACAGTCCACGAGACGCTGAGTGCAATTGCTCGTTTCGGCGAAGAGACGCTGCCGGAGATGATGGCCTCGGTGCTGCTCTTCGATCCCGAGTGACAGTCGCTCCGCAAAGGCGGCTACGGCCGCAACCTCCGGCCTGACTTCCAGGAGGCCATCGATGGGATGCTGCCCGGACCCCAGGCCGGCAGCTGCGGCACCGCGGCATTCCGCTCCAAGCGGGTCGTCTCCCTCGATGTCACCACCGACCCGCTCTGGGAGCCCTTCCGTCCCTTCGCGGCAGCGCACGGCATCTCCTCCGCCTGGAGCACCCCGCTGCTCGATAGAGAGGGTCGGCTACTGGGCGTGTTCGGGATGTATTATGGCGACTGCCGTGAGCCTTCATTGGACGACCTGACGTTGGTCGACCATGTCGCACACCTCGCAGCGATCGCGATCGAGCGCGACCGGAACGAGATGGAGCGCAGCAGCCGCGCCTCGACCGACTTCCTGACGGGATTCGGCAACCGCCGGCGGCTGAGCGACCTGTGTGAGCGCATCTCCGCAGACGCTTTGGCGCGCGACAAAGAGCATACCGTCGCCATCTTCGACATCGACCACTTCCGCCTCCACAATGATCTGGTGGGCCAGCATGCTGCCGATGACCCCATCCGCGAGACAGCCAAGCGGATCACCGGTGCGTTGGCAGGAAACGGCACGCTGGTGCGGTACGGTGGCGACCAGTTCGCCGTGCTGATGACCCAGCCCGCAGCGGAGGCCCGCGAGCTCACCGCCGAGATTCTTCAGGCAATCCGTCAGCCCGATGGCGAGCTGGCGAGTACGCTCACCCTGTCTGCTGGGCTCGCCCGTTGGGTGCCCTCTGAATCCTCGGTAGACGTCGCAGCTGCCCAGGCGCTGGAGGCTGTCGACCTTGCGAAGCGGCTTGGCCGCGACCGCTGCGTTGTCCACGGCGAGCGCGCCACCTCAGGCGCTGGGCAACGGGGCGTCGTGGCCCGTCTTTTGAAGCAGGCGCTCGACGAGGATGCACTCGAGGCCCACTTCCAGCCCATCGTCCGGCTCGGCGACACCAGCATCAAGGGCTTCGAGCTGCTGGCCCGTCTTCGCGGCGCGGCGCGTTCGGAGCTGATGCCTGCCATCTTCATCCCGGTGGCGGAGCAGAGCAACCTCATCGACATCATCGGCACCCGGGTGCTCCGGATCGCCTTCCGGACACTCGCGGAGCAGGCGGCGCTCTTCTCGGGCATGACGCTGAGCGTGAATGTCTCCTTCCGGCAGCTCTTGCGCGACGGCATGGCGGAGGAGACGACTGCGATGGCCGCATCCTTCGGCATCTCTCCCGAGCAGGTGGTGCTCGAGGTGACGGAGAGCGAGTGGCTCGACGGCGACACACCCGCGCCCGATGTTCTGGTCGCGCTCAAGCGTGCCGGCTTCGGCCTGGCGCTGGACGACTTCGGGACGCGCCACGCGGCGCTGAGCCACCTGCAGAACATCCCCTTCGACCATGTGAAGATAGACCGCTCCTTCACGATGCAGCTCGACGAGACGCCGCGCGGACGGGCGCTCTGCGAGGCCGTGGTGGCGATGTCGTCGGCCTTCGGCATGAAGGTAACGGCAGAGGGCGTGGAGACCGAGAGCCAGGCGGCGGCGCTGCGCGCCATGGGCTGCCAGCACGGCCAGGGCTACCTCTGGGGTCGCCCTGTGTCGCTCGCCGAGACGCTGAAGCTGCTTCAAGGGTCGCGGCCGGTCTGAGGCGAAGCGCGGTGATCATCGAAAAGGTGGAAAGGATGCGCATAGAGGCTTGCTCGCGGCAGTCCGCTTGTGGTAGAGGGCCCGCCCCACTCGTTCGGAGGAGTGGCCGAGCGGTTGATGGCGGCGGTCTTGAAAACCGTTGAAGGTGAAAGCCTTCCGGGGGTTCGAATCCCTCCTCCTCTGCTGGCCTTTGTGCCACGGTTCTTTGAAAAGTCGGATTGGATGACAGGCATCTGGAGTGGTGGCCGAGTGGCTTAAGGCGGCGGTTTGCTAAACCGTTGTAGGGGGTAAACCCCTACCGGGGGTTCGAATCCCCCCTACTCCGCTGAAGATGACGGGCGCGGTTGACGCATGGCAGGATTGCCGTTAGTCGCCGCTCCCCCGTAATCGGGAGATGCACCCATAGCTCAATTGGATAGAGCATCGGACTACGGATCCGAAGGTTTCAGGTTCGACTCCTGATGGGTGTGCTGGAGAGGTGGCGATGTGGGACGAGGTGACCGAGCGTGACCTGAAGTACATGCGCGAAGCCTTGAGAGAGGCGGAAGCGGCAGGCGCGGCAGGCGATGTCCCCGTCGGAGCCATCGTGGTGCTCGGCGACCGCATCGTGGGTCGCGGCCGGAACGAGCGAGAGCTCACCGGTGACCCCCTTGCCCACGCAGAAATTGTAGCGCTGCGAGCCGCGGCGGCCGAACTCGGCCACTGGCGACTCGATGAGGCCGAACTCTTTGTAACACTTGAACCCTGCCCCATGTGCGCAGGAGCCATCGTCCAATCCCGACTCCGTTCTTTGACATATGGAACTCCCGATGCCCGAGGTGGCGCCGCTCGATCCCTTTTCCGGATCTGCGACGACCCGAGGACCCATCATCGGGTAGATGTACGAAACGGCATCCTGGCAGAAGAGTCCGCCAGCCTGCTTACTGAGTTCTTCCGCTCCAAGCGGAAACCTAGACCTTGAAAAACACCCGGAGAGGTGGCGGAGTGGTCGAACGCGCTTGATTCGAAATCAAGAGTCCTTTCACGAGGACCGTGGGTTCAAATCCCACCCTCTCCTCTTTGACATGAACACGGTAGTCCCATCAGCGGCCACAACCAGCCGCTGCGTTTCGTACCCTAAGGATAGGTGGCCGAGTGGTTGAAGGCGCACGCCTGGAACGCGTGTTTACGGGCAACCGTAACGTGGGTTCGAATCCCACCCTCTCCGCTTTGACCTTCGCGCTTCCCATCGAAGCCGAACTTGAGTTATGTCGGACTTTACGACGCACGATCGCAAACCCCGCCAGGCCCGGAAGGGAGCAACGGTAGTGATACGGCGTGTGTGAAGTCCGGCACCTCTTTTTTCCCCTCTGGATGCGATGTCCTACATCGTCCTCGCCCGCAAATGGCGGCCTCAAACCTTCGCCGACCTCACGGGCCAAGACCATGTGACGCGGACCCTTACCAACGCCATTCACCTGCAGCGCGTGCCCCACGCCATGCTGTTCACAGGTGCCCGCGGCGTCGGTAAGACCTCATCGGCACGCATCATCGCCATGGCGCTCAACTGCGTCTCGGGGCCCACGCCGAGCCCCTGCGGCAGCTGTGACGCCTGCACCGAGATCCAGCGCGGCTCCTCCGTCGACGTCATCGAAATCGACGGCGCCTCCAACCGTGGCATCGGCGAGATCCGTGAGCTCCGCGATGGCGTCCGCTACGCACCGCAGCGCGACCGCAACAAAATCTACATCATCGACGAAGTCCACATGCTGACCACCGAGGCCTTCAACGCACTGTTGAAGACACTCGAAGAGCCGCCGCCCAATGTACACTTCATCTTCGCCACCACCGAGGTCCACAAGATCCCGGTAACCATTCTCAGCCGCTGCCAGCGCTTTGATTTCCGGCGCATTTCGCACGCCGACATCGTCGCCCGCCTCTCTTACATCGTGGAGCAGGAGAAGTTGGAGATCCCCGCTGAGGTCCTCCATCTCGTCGCCCGTCAGGCCGCCGGCGGCATGCGCGACGCACTCAGCCAGCTCGACCAGATCATCGCCTTCGCCGGCCCCAGTGCTACGGTCGAACAGGTCGCTCCGCTCCTTGGCGCCGCGGAGCGCTCGCGCCTCTTTGCCATCAGCAGAGCCCTGCTCGACAAGAACCTGCAGCTTGCGCTGGAGACGGTCGACGAGATCGCAGCCTATGGCGGCGACATGGGCCACTTTGCCGAGCAGCTCATCGGTCACTTCCGCGATCTCACGGTGGTGGCGGTCAGCACGGCTCCTGAGCGGCTTACCTCGCTCTCCGACGCAGAGATTGCCGAAGCGCGCGAGCAGGTAGAGGGGCGCTCCTCCGAACTGCTGCACCGGATGTTCGAAGAGCTGGTGCAGAGCAGCGAGGCCATCACCCGGTCGCTCTTTCCCAAGCTGCTCCTCGAGATGGCCCTCATCCGCCTCTGCGCGATGGAGCCGGTCGTGCGAGCAGAGGAGCTCATCGCCCGCTTCGAGGCGCTGGCCGGCGGCCACCGCTCGCCGCCGTCCGGCGGGTCCAGCGGTCCTCCGCCCACGCGCGCTCCTGCACCCGTAGCACCACCAGAGCCACCGCCGCGGCCGGTCGCGCGGCATGTGGAGGGGCCCGTCATCCGGCCGCCTGCGCCGCCGATGGCTCCGGCCATCGTCCCAACAGCCATGCCGGTTGCGCCCCCTGCCCCGGTCGTAGCAGCAGCAGCGACCGTGGAGGCCGCCGACCATAGCCGCCTCATCCGTCCCCCCGCCGAGGCGCCGCCGCTGCCCGTGCCAGAGATTGCAGCGCCCTCCACTGCTGCGACGGCCCCTGCCGATGCGGAGGAGGCAGCGCCAGTCGCCCTCCACAGCCGGCTCATCGAGGCACCCCCCGCGGCGCCACCGCTGCCCGCTGCTGCACAGGCGGATGCCCCGTCGGATGCGCAGGACGACGCCTTCCCGGAACCCGACCACGCGCCCGGGGATGAGCCCGCGGGAGTCACGGCAGTGGACGCGGACCAGTGGCGCGCCTGGGTCGCCACAGTCCGTGCGCGTGATACGCGCCTAGGCCAGATGATGGCGCTCGCCCTCTTCGTGCCGGCTCCTTCCGGAGAGCTCCGGCTGGCCTACGCCCCCCACATGCAGACGGTGTTGAAGCCGGCGGACCGGGCCCTCATTGAGCAGGCATGCATCGACCTCGCGGGCGGGCCTGTGAGCGTCCGCTGGGAGGTCACAACCGCGGTCAGCGACGAGGAGCGGACGGGCGGCATCTCCGTCATACTGCTCGAAGAGGCCGAGGCGCTTTCTCGCAAGACGATGCTTGCGGACAACGTCCGCAATCACCTATCCACGCAACTCCTTCTCGGGGCCTGGCCGCAGGGCCGACTTGAGATTCGGATTCAAGATCGACTGGAACAGGACACACCATGAGCAAGCAGGCAGGAATCGGCGGAATGATGAAGCAGGCGCAGCGCCTCCAGCAGCAGATCGGCAAGCTCCAAGAGGAGCTGAACGATCGAGAGTTCTCGGCCTCTGCCGGCGGCGGCGTTGTGGTCGCCGTGGTCAACGGCAAGCAGCAGCTCCTTCGCATCACCATCGCCAAAGAGGTCGTTGACCCGAACGATGTGGATTCGCTTCAGGATCTTGTCACGATCGCCATCAATCAGGCGCTGGAGAGTTCGCAGTCCATCGTCGAGGCCGAGGTCGGCAAGTTGACGGGCGGTCTCAATCTTGGCGGCCTCTTCGGATGAGCCAGGCCGGCGACGCCATCGGCGCGCTGGTCACCCAGCTCAGTCGCCTACCCGGCATCGGGGAGCGTACCGCCACGCGTCTGGCCTTCTTCTTTCTGTCGGGTCCGCCTGATCTGCCCGAGGCGCTCGCCGAGGCGCTCATCAGGGTCAAGACCAAGGTGCGGCGCTGCAGCTGCTGCGGCAATGTGACGGAGGCCGATCCCTGCCGCATCTGCGCATCGACGACCCGCGACCGCTCCATGATCTGCGTCGTGGAGGGGCCATCGGATGTGGTGGCGCTGGAGCGGACGGGCGAGTTTCGAGGGACCTATCATGTGCTGAACGGGCTGCTCCGGCCGCTCGACGGGGTGGGCCCCGACGCGCTGAACCTTGCCAGTCTGGTCCGCCGGATCGGCACCGAGCCCATCACAGAGGTGGTGGTCGCGACCAATCCGAGCGTGGAGGGTGAGGCGACCGCCGTCTACATTCGGAACATCCTTGGCGTGGTAGGTGTGAAGGTCTCGCGCATCGCCAGCGGCATCCCGATCGGCGGCGAGCTTGAGTATGCAGACCGAGCAACGCTGGGCCGGGCGCTCACGGGCCGCCAGACCATGAGTTGATACCGATTCGGGCGGCTGCTCGGTTGCAACCTCGCTCCCGAGTCGTCTAGACAGAGGTCTGAAGAGATCCGACTTCCAGCCGCGAGCTACCCCATGAACGCTCAGAGTGTCATCTACGAAGACGAGCAGAAGCAGCTCGCAGAGATCTGCCAGCGCCTGCTCCGCGAGGCGTTGGCCAAGGCCATCTTCCTGCTCGACCGGAACGGTCAGGTCATCGTCTCCATCGGCGAGATCGCAGAGATCGATGTAACCAGCCTGGCCAGCCTCGTGGCCGGTACAACTGCCGCAACCTCGAGCCTTGCGAAGCTCCTGGGTGAGCCCGAGTTCCCGGTTCACTTCCACGAGGGAAAGCGGGACCACCTGCACATCTCTCTGGCGGGCGAAGAGTTCATCCTGACGGTCATCTTCGACCAGCGCTCGAGCCTCGGTCTGGTGCGCCTTCGGGTGAAGAAGACGACGGAGCGGCTGCAGGAGGCCTTCATCGCGATGGAGGAGCGTCGGCGGTTGCCAGCCCCTCAGGGCGCCGGGCTCTTTGACGAGATCACCGACGACGATATCGACAACCTCTTCGGAGACGGATTCTAAGCAGGCCGCCCGCGCCCCGCCCCTGAACCGACCGCAGCGACGAAAGAGGAACCATGTCCTTCATCAACTATTCGAGCCGAGAAATCATCCTGAAGATCGTCTACTACGGTCCGGGACTCTGCGGGAAGACGACGAACATCAAGTTCATCTACGGCTCGACCAATCCCGATGCGCGCGGCAAGCTGATCAGCCTGGAAACCAAGGCGGAGCGGACGCTCTTCTTCGACTTCCTGCCCCTGAGCCTGCCGCCCATCCGGGGCTTCAAGACGCGGCTCCACCTCTACACGGTCCCTGGGCAGCTCTTCTACTCGGCCTCGCGGCGTCTGATCATGAAGGGAGCGGACGGCGTGGTCTTTGTTGCGGACAGCCAGCGGGAGCGGTTCGAGGCGAACCAGATCTCGATGGACGACCTGAAAGAGAACCTGGCAGCCTACGGCTACGACATCTCCAAGCTCCCCTTCGTCGTGCAGTACAACAAGCGGGATTTGCCGAACATCAATACGGTCGAGGAGCTTCGCGCGGAGTTCAATCCCATGGGCGCCCCCGACTTCGCAGCGGCGGCAGGTCACCCCGAGGGGCCTGGCGTCTTCGACACGCTCAAGAGCGTGGTGAAGATGATCCTGCAGGACCTCAAGAACCCTCAATCCTGACCTAGGGGCAAGATGACGGAATGCGTGAAAAAAGGTCCCTCGCTGGAGCGCCTGATACTAGCGCGTACACCGTATCAACGGCCTGGGGGGTTGTACGTGGGCCGTCCAGCGAGGAACGGGGCAACAGATAGTGGGGCACCGTGTCAAAATCAAGGCAGAGGTGGACAAAATTGGGTAGGGGGAACGGTTGTCGGATGGCCCCGCCGAACCCCTGACACATGGCGTCACGTGGGGGCTCGACGGTTGACCTGTGACGGCATTCGGGAGACAAAAAGAGGTTCGCGGTGAGCAAGCAGATCGCCGTTTTTTCGAACCGCCGGTCACGCCAGAACCGTCTCCGTCCGCAGCTGCTCGCGGGGCTGAAGTCGACCTATGGCGAGCAGGCCGACTTCTTCGAGCCGGAAGACATGCTTGCGCTTCGGCAGGCGGCCCGCACGGTGTTTGAGCGCGGCTACCGCTACCTCGCGATCAACGGTGGCGACGGGACAAACCATCAGGTGCTGACGGCCTTTGGCGAGGTGAGCGAGGGCCGGGCGCTGCCGCGGGTCTGCCTGCTGCGCGGCGGCACCATGAACAACGTGACAGACAGCTTCGAGATTCGAGGCACACCGATGAGCATCCTCGGCCAGTTGTGCGCGGCGGTGGCCTCCGGGTCGGAGCAGAAGGTGCTGCGGCGCGCGATGCTGCGGGTGGAGGATGGGGAGACAGCGCGGCTAGGGTTCATCTTCGGGACGGGTCTGATGGCGAACTTCTTGAAGGCCTACTACGCGGCGGGCGAGACCTCTCCGTGGACGGCGGCGTGGATGGCGGCAAAGGTCTGCAGCTCGGTGGCGGTTCAGGGGCCTCTCTTTGAGCAACTATCTGACAAAGAACGCCATATCATTCATGCAGATGGTGAACTTTGGCTAGACAAAGAATTGTTCTGCTTAATGTGTGCGACGACCGAGCAGGTCGGACTCGGTCTGTCCCCGTTCACCAGCGCCGGTCGCCACCCCGAACAGTTTTGCGCGCTCGCGCTCGAAGGTCCGATGCTCTCCATTGTGACGGCCCTGCCCGCCATCTGGCGTGCCGCCCCGATGACCATGCGCGGCTTCGAGGAGCGGCTCATGCAGCGGCTTGAAGTCCAACTGCCTAGAAAGTTTGACTATACGATCGATGGCGACCTTTATGTCGCCGAACGGATCTCCCTCTCCATGGGCCCCGTCCTTGAGCTGTATATTCCGTAGGAGCAGCACGCCATGAAGGTTCAATTCTCCGGTTCGACCGACGTCGGTCTCAAGCGTGACCACAACGAAGACAGCTTCTTCCTCATGGCGGAGCAGAACCTCTACATGGTGGCGGACGGCATGGGCGGCCACAGCTCCGGCGAGGTCGCGTCGCGCATCGCAGTGGAGACGGTCGCAAAATTTTTCGCCGACTCGGACGCCGACGAGGACCTCACCTGGCCCTATCGGATGGACAAGGGCATCTCCTATGAGGAAAACCGGCTTGCATCGGGCATCATGCTGGCGAACCGACGCATCCACGAGGCGGCCACCGAAGGCAAGAAGGGCATGGGCACCACGCTGGTGGCCTGTGTGCTGGTCGATGGCGGCGTTGTGATTGGCCATGTGGGCGACTCGCGCGTCTATCGGTGGCGGCGCGGCGAGCTGACGCAGGTGACCGAGGACCACTCGCTGCTCAACGACTTCATGAAGGTGAAGAAGCTCTCCGACGAGGAGATAGCCAACTTCCCGCACAAGAATGTCATCGTTCGTGCCTTGGGCATGAAGGACAATGTGCAGGTCGATGTGCGGACCGACGTCCCCGAAGAGGGCGACCTCTACCTGCTCTGCTCCGACGGCCTCTCGGGCATGGTCACGGATGCGGAGATGGCCGCGATCCTGTCGACCGATCAGGACGACGTGGAGGGGCTCTGCGCCCAGCTCATCGCCGCGGCGAACCGGGGCGGCGGTGTGGACAACATCACCGCTGTCATCATCCGGCTCATCGCCGGGAAGTGACGTCGCGCCGCTAGCCAGGCCCCTGCCCGCGCTAGCCGGTACGGACCAGCGTGGAGCCGATGAGGATACGGCGGGTCTGCTCCTGCTCGGCAACGGCACCGTAGGCCAGGACGCTCTCTGCGACATGGGAGCCCGCTGGCACCTTACAGCCGGCGCCCACGACGGCGTAGGGGCCCACCGAAGCGGTGCTATCGAGGGTCGCTGCGGCGGAGATAAAGGCAGGGCCTGCGACGGCCACGCCTTGGCAGGCTAGCGTGCTGTCTGCAGCAACGAAGTCTCCGTCCGGCGCCTTCGCAGGCAGCGGCCAGCCGGCGCGCCCGAGTTTGAGGAGCTGCCATGTGGCCTGGAGAAAGCGGAGGGGGGTTCCGACATCGGCCCAGAAGCCATCGTGGTGGAGGGCTGCGATGGTGGCGCCCCGCTCGAGCGCGATGGCGATGCCCTCGCGGATGAGGCAGGAGGGTTCGTCGGGAAGGAGGTCGATGACCCAGGGTTCGACCAGGCAGACACCGGCGTAGGAGACGCGACGATCGGGGAGGGAGTCGGGGCCGACCACAGCGCCGCTTCGGCCCGGGAGGGTGGTGATGCGGCCGCCCTCGGCATCGACCCATACTTCGCCTTCGCCCGGGATGGCGGGCACGGTGAGGAGGGTGGCTGCTGCGCCGGAGGCGCGATGATGGCGGAGGAGGTCGGTGACGGGGGCGCTGAGGACCACGTCGCCATTGTGGAGCAGGATGGGATGGTCGGGTCGGCCGAGAGCCTCGTAGAGGCGCTTTGCGCCGGCGCCCGTGCCGAGGAGGATCGGCTCGTGCGAGAGCGTGAGCGGGATGTTGCCATAGCGGTCTGCCCAGCTGCGGGCGGCCTCGGCCATCTGCTCCGGGAGGTGGTGGGTGTTGACAGCGATGGCGCTGACGCCCGCGGCTCCGAGGGCTGCGAAGGCCTGCTCTGCGAGGGGGATATCGAGGAGCGGGATGAGGGGTTTGGGGACTGCGTCGGTGAGGGGGCGCAGCCGGTTCCCGAGTCCTGCGCAGAGGACCATGCCGGAGAAGGGGGCGCTCATGGCTCCGTCCGGAGGGCCGGGTCGACCTGTGCGAGGAGTTCGGCCAGCTCGGCGAGTTCGGGGAGCCGGGCGAGTGCGTCCTTCACGTAGCGGAGACTGGAGGGGATGAAGGGGAGGAAGTTGGGATTTTTCTTCACGCGGTCGATGAAGACAAACCTTCCTGAATCCTTGAGTTTGCGCTGTATTGTTTGAAGGAAAAACCAGCGTTCGATGGTTGCGGCATTGTGGCCTGCGAGGGCGGGGAGGCAGGCGGCCTGGTGGGCATAGTGGCGGACGAGTTCGGTGAGGAGGTCGGAGGGGATCTCGACATAGCTGTCTCGCAGCAGCGCCACGGCATCGTAGACGACGGGGCCGGTCATGGCGTCCTGGAAGTCGAGGACGACGAGCTCATCGCCGAGCACCATGAGGTTGTGGCTCTGGAAGTCGCGGTGCATGACGGCGCTGGGGATGGCTGCAACCTTGGCGACGAGGTCGTCGAAGGCGGCGTCAAGCCGGGCGCGGAGTTCTGGCTCGAGGGTAAGGCCGAGCTCCTGTTCGAGTCGCCACTCGCGGTAGTGGTCGAGCTCCCAGCGGAGGAGGGCTGCGTCGAAGGAGCGTCCGCTGACGAGGTTGGGGAGCGAGGTGGCCGCGGCGGTAGCGCGTTGAAGCTGGGCCAGCGTGTCGAGCGCCGCGAGGTAGCCGGTGCGCAGGTCGCCGGTGGCGGTGAGGTGGGCGTCGAAGTCGGTGTGGCCGACATCTTCGAGCCAGATGGCGCCCTCGTCGTCGTCGACATCATAGAGGGCGGGGACGCGGACGCCAAGCGCGAGGAACCAGCGCTGGAGTTCGAGGAAGGGTTCGTCGGAGGCCTTGGAGACGGCGGTCGAGCCGGCCTCTTCGGGAGCAGCGCCTGGCGGTGGGAGCAGCATGACGACCTCGGTGAGGCCGTCGAAGGAGGCCCTAGCGTATCGCCGGAGCGAGGCGTGGGGCGGAAGCATCTCGAGGCTGCGGAGGGGACCGCGATCGGCAGCGCGGCGGAGGGCGCTTCGTCGCGCGCGTGAGAGCCAGGATTCTTCGGAGGCGAGGGTCATGCGGTAAGCTCTGTCGGAGAGGAGTTCCGACTGCTTACGCCAACCGATCGCGGAGGCAAAAAATGGGCACCCGTTTAGCGGTAAATCATCCAGAGGAAGAGGCCGCTCCAGAGGGCGAAGTTGGCGACAAAGGGCAGGTCTCGGACAATCTGCTCGGTGGGACTGGCGAGCCGATCGTCGCGGGTCGCGAGTTCATAGAAGCGGGCCACGCCGATGATGCAGCTGGGGATGGTCCAGGGGAGGAGTCCCGTCTTGAACATCTCGGCCGTCGCAGGTGAGAAGCAGTAGCCTGCGTAGGCGGCGACGGTGCAGAGGGCGACGATGGCCATGACCTTCTTGGTGGCCGCTTCGTTGTAGCGTTTGAGGGAGTCGCGCTGCTTTGCGCCCTCCTCTCCGGCGGTGATGAGCTCGTGGAGGCGCTTTCCGAGGCCGAGATAGAGGGCGAGCAGGAAGGTGCAGCCGGCGAGCCAGATGGAGACATGGACGTTGATGGCGTATCCGCCGGCGAGGATGCGGAAGAGGAAGCCGAGCGCGATGATGCCGACGTCGACGAAGGCGGTGTGCTTGAGGCCGCGGGAGTAGGCGACGTTGAGGAGCCAGTAGAGGGCAGCGACGAGTGCGAAGCGGAGGTCGAGCGCGGCTGCTCCGGTGAGTGCGGCGACGGCGATGATGCGGCTGGCCAGGCGGGCTACGGGTTCGGGGAGGGCCCCGGAGGGGATAGGACGGTGCCGCTTGAGAGGATGGGCGCGGTCTTTGTCGATGTCTGCGAGGTCGTTGAGGAGATAGACGGAGCCGGAGAGGAGTGAGAAGAAGAGGGCGGCGGCGAGGCCGCGGACGAGGAGGTCGGGGTCGGTGAGTTTGTGACCAAAGACGAGGGGCGCGAGAACGAAGGCGTTCTTGATCCACTGATGTGGTCGGAGGCTTTTGAGGAGCGGCTGGAGCATTTGGGCGGATTGGTGGGTCGAAGGTACGGTGTCAACAGGCGTCTGGGTGAGGGCTTCGGATTGACCCGCGCGGCAGGGGTGCGGTAACGCAGCGGCCCTCGACCTGCAGCCCTGGCGACCTGCCGATGATTGTGCTGGCCCTCTACTATGTGACGCTAACGCTGTTGGTCGCCTATGCGGCGCACCGGCTGTGGCTGAGTCTGCTGCTCGTCGGGCGGAAGCCTGCCGTTGGTCGGAGGGAGTGGACGGGCGAACTGCCGCGGGTGACGGTGCAGCTCCCGCTCTACAACGAGCAGTTCGTGGCGGAGCGGCTGCTACGCTCGGTGGCGGCGCTCGACTACCCGCGGGAGCGGTTCGAGGTGCAGGTTCTGGACGACTCGACGGACGCGACGGCGGAGATCGTGGAGCGGGTGTCGGCGGAACTTCGGGCGGCGGGGACGGAGATTCGGGTGCTGCGCCGCGACACACGGACGGGCTACAAGGCGGGCGCGTTGGCGCAGGGCACAGAGGTTGCGACGGGCGCCTTCATTGCAATTTTTGATGCGGACTTTGTGCCCGAGCCCGGCTTCTTGCGCGAGGTTCTGAGCGGGTTTGAGGACGACCGCGTGGGGATGGTGCAGGCCCGTTGGGAGCACCTGAACCTGGAGGAGTCGTGGCTGACACGGCTGCAGGGTGTGCTGCTGGACGGCCACTTTGCGGTGGAGCAGGCGGCGCGATCGGCGACGGGGCGATTCTTCAACTTCAATGGAACGGCGGGGATGTGGCGGCGGGAGGCGATCGCGGAGGCGGGTGGCTGGCAGGGCGACACGCTCACGGAAGACCTCGACCTGAGCTATCGGGCGCAGCTGAAGGGCTGGCGGTTCATCTACCTCGATGGGGTGACGGTTCCCGCAGAGGTCCCCTCCGACCTGGGTGGGTTTGTGTCGCAGCAGCAGCGTTGGGCGAAGGGGAGCGTGGAGACGCTGCTCAAGCTCTGGCGGCCCATCGTTCGGGCGCGGCTGCCCTTTGTGGTCTGGCGGGAGGCGTTGGTGCATCTGACCTCGAACCTCTGCTACCTGCTGACGGTGCTGCTTGCGCTCCTGATGCCGCCGGCGGTCTGGCTGCGGCGAACGGGCGGTTGGGAGTGGCTCTGGATGTTGGATGTGGTGCTGCTGGCGGCGGGCGGCGGCTCGCTGCTGGTCTACTACGGGACGGCAGCGCGACGGGCCGGTAGGCCGCTCGCCGGGCTGCTGTGGCAGCTTCCGCTGGCGATGGCGCTTGATGTGGGGATGAGCATTCAGAAGTCGCGGGCGGTGATGGAGGCGCTGGCCGGCAGGCGCTCTGCCTTTGTGCGGACGCCGAAGTTCTCGGCGGCGTCGGCGGCTGCGGCGAAGGCCTACGCGCTTCCGCGACGTCGTGCCGGAGGCGGAGAGCTGGCGCTGAGCCTCTGGCTGCTAGCGGGGGCGGTGGCGGCGATCGTCGAGGGTGGTAGCGCATCGACCGCCCTCCCCTTCCTGCTCTTCTTCGGGCTCGGCTTCGGCATGATGGGCGCAGCGTCGCTGCAGCGGGAGCGGGGGCTTCGGCGGCTGGACTGGGCGCGTGTCTGAGCCCGAGCGGGGATTCGGGCGGGCGCAGTGGGGCTGGTGGAGCGTCGCTGTGCTGTTGCCCTGCGCGGCGCTGCTGACCTGGCTATCGGCAGCGGAGCCGGTCGGTCGGCTCGCTGTGGTGGCCTGGACGGTTGCGGGCCTGGTCTGGGCCGCGGCGGTGTCGGGGCGGGCGCCGACGCAGGCGGCACAGCGGGGGCTGAGCGTGGGGCTCGCGCTGAGTTACCTAGCGCTGCTTGCGGCGCCTCCCTGCTTTTCGGACGACCTCTGGCGCTACCTCTTTGACGGACGGGTGTCGGCGATGGGGCTCAACCCCTTCTCCTATGCGCCGGCCAACCCGAAGATCTCGTGGGTTGCACCGGAGCTGGTGGCGAAGATGAACTTTCCGGAGATGCGGACCATCTACCCGCCGATCGGGCAGGGGCTGTTTGCGCTGCTGGGTCTGGTTTCGGGCAGCGACCGGCTCTGGCGGCTGGCGCTGGTGCTGGTGGCGCTGGGCTCGTCATGGCTCTTTGCGCGGGAGGCGGAGGAGCCGTCGGCGCGGGCGGTGCGGGGGTGGGGCTTGGCGACGGCGCCGCTGGTGGTGGTATCGGCCGGTTCGATGGGGGCGCTCGATGTGACGGGGTTGCTGGTGGCTGTGGCGCTGCTGTCGGCGGCGGTGCAGCGTAGCGCGCTGCGGCAGGGCTTCTGGGTGGGGATTGGAGCGGGCCTGAAGCTTTTTCCCGCGGTGCTCTTCTGGACGGCACCTGCCAGTCGTCGGCTGCGATCCGGGGTTGTGGCGGGCGCGGTGGCCGCGGTAGTGCTGACAGCGGCCTACCTGCCGATCGCAGGGATTGGGAGCAAAGCGTCGGGGTCGCTCAAGACCTACGCCTCCGCCTGGCAGTTCAACGGGGGGCCGGTGCGCTGGCTGGCGCTCGGGCTGGAGGCAGGGCTGGAGTCTGTCGGCGTGGAGAGGTCTCTCGAGGTGCCGTTACCGGCCTCGCTCCACGACCCTGCACGCCGCGTGGTAGATGGCATTCCGACGGAGAGGCTTTTTGTGGGGCGGAACGAGGTAGCGCGCTTTCTGGCGACGGGCGCGGGGCTGCTGGCGCTGGCTGCGGTGCTGGCGTTGGGTCGCCGGCGGCTTGCGCGGGAGGGTGAGCTGATGGCGGTCTGCCTGCTGGCCTTCTACGCGGGCCAGTTCACGGTCTATCCGTGGTATGGGCTCTGGCTGGTTCCGGCAGCGGTGCTGCTCGGTGGACGAGGCTGGGCGGGTGGCGCGGCGCTGGCCTTTGCCGGTCTGCTTCCGCTGGCACTTCTGACGCCGGCGGGGGTGATCGACGGTGGGCAGTGGCAGGAGCCGGTCTGGGTGGCGCCGGTGCTTTGGGCTGCAGCGGGGATAACCGCCTGGTTGCGACGACATCGCGTTTGACAGGGCGCGCGTCCTGATGCAGGGGAACGAAGTCGTCTCGCGCCCCACCAGGCTAGGACGCGCCCACACCTGACAGCCACGAGCCTCCGATGGGATTGTTTCGAATCGCCTTTTTGTTGCTCGCCCTTGCAGCCGGCGCCTGCATCGGGCTGGTGGCCATTGCTCCGGCCGCCTTCCACGACCGGACGGCAGAGGCGGCTGAGGCGCGGCTGAGCACGGCGACGCAGCTGGCCGCGACGCTTGAAGAGAAGTCGAACCAGGAGCGCCTCCGGTTCGCGACCGAGTTCGCGACCTCCCCCATGCTGACGCTGGCTGTCTCGCCGGTCACCGCTGCGGATGCGACGGTGACGCAGCCGACGCGTGAGAGCATCGCGCAGGGCTATCGCGAGGCGGCGCGCTCCTTCTTGAGCGACACGAAGCAGGGCTATGACCTTGTAGGGTTATACGACCTGAAGGGTGCGCGCATCGACTCGACCTCCGTGGTAACGACGGTTGCGAGCGAAGACTTTGTTGTGCCCGGGCGTGTGCGCGAAGTGGTGAGCGGCGGCCGTCCGCTAGGTGCGCTGGTGTCTGTGTCGGGGCGCATCTTCGGCGTGGCTGCGGTGGCGGTGCGGAGCAACACGGGGGTCGTGAGCGCCGTGCTGCTGGTTGCCGAAGAGTATGGCGACGCGCTGGTGTCGGAGCGTAGGCTTCAGCTGGGCTTCCCCCTCGCCTTCCATGTGGACCACGACATCGTTGTGCACGACCTGACAGACCCGACGCTCTTCAGCACTGCCAACGGCGCGGTCATGAAGTTGGAGCGGGGAAAGTGGCCAGCAGCCGGCAAGGGTGAGGCGACGACGCGAAGCGTGGATGGCCGGAGCATCTTTGCTGCCACAGCAGCGCTGGCGACCGACGAGGCCGACGCTGCTTTCCGGAGCGACGTGGGGGTGGCGCTGCTGTTCGATGCGCCAGCGATGAATCGCAACCTGCTAGCCATTCTGGTCGATGGCGGGAGTTTCGACGAGTTCCCTGCGATCGCGGGCGCTGCCTTGGCCGGATCGCTGATGTTCTTCTTTCTGGGGTTGCTGCTGCTGGATGTGGAGCAGCGTGCCCCAGCTCGTCGGCTGGCCAAGGATGTGTCCGGTCTGATGACGACCAATCAACCCGCGCCGCTCGATGCGTCGAAGTATGGCAACCACCTCCGGTCGTTGGTGTCGTCGATCAACGAGTTCATCGAGAGCCGCAAGACCTTCGTGGCGACCAAGCGGTCCAAGTCTGACTCCGCTCAGCAGGAGAGGGTCGCGCAGGTGACGCCCGTCGTGCCGGTCGCGCCCGTCCAGATCGTCGAGCTGGAGTTGGAGCTGGTGGAGCCAGACCCGGTGACGCCGCCGTCGAGCGCCGCGATCGCAGCGACGCCCCCTGCTGCTACGGTTCAGGTTGAGGCGGCTCTGCCCGCGCCGTCGAGCGCACGGCCGAGCGGTTCGGCCGCGGTGCTGCCGCCGCCGGTTGACCTGGAGGATTTCCTTCCTCTCGCTTCCGTGGCTGCCTCTGCACCGAATCCTGCGGTTCGCCCGGACAAGGAGCCCCCGGTGGCCTCCACGGCGCAGCAGGCAAGTCCTGCGACGGTCATCGACACCAGCGAAGTATCGTTGTCGACGAGGACGATGAGCCAGCCGCTGTCAGATGAGCTGCTGGCTGCGCTGGTTGGCGCTGCCGATTCGAGCATCTCCTCTCCGCACGAACCCGCACCCGAGCAGAAAGGGAATACTGCGGCAGAGGGCGAGGTGTCGCGCGAGGTCTTGGCGGATGAGTTGGCCGCGGCGGCCGACGCGACGCTGACGCCGATGGCGAAGCCGCTCACGCTCGATGCGAAACTCCAGTCGACGCAGGCCGTTGGCTTCATGAGCGGCAACTTCGCCTCGGTGAGCGGGAGTTTCCCCGGCGTGTCGGGCAGCTACCCGTCTGTGATGGGGTCGCGTGCATCGCTCGATCCGGAGTTCCGCGGACTGTTCGACAGCTACCAGGCGGCGCGCAAGGCCTGCGGCGAGGCGACGGACAAGCACACGCACGCCAAGTTCCTCGAGCGTGTCTTGAAGAACCGCGAGGAGATCATTGCCAAGACGGGCTGCAAGGACGTGTCGTTTGAGGCCATCATCAAGGAGGGCAAGGCCTCGCTGAAGGCCACGCCCATCCGCTAGTCGGCGTCGCTCGTCTGCGTACGGGAGACCGCCTCGGTGAGGCGGGCCCAGAGCAGATACTCCACATTGCCCATCGGGCCGATGGTCTCACAGTCCACGCCGCCGAGAACTTCGAGGCCCAGAGCTCGGGCCTCTTCGGTCACGCGGGCGATGGCCTCCGAGCGAGCGTCGGCGTCTCGGACGACGCCGTTCTTTCCGAGGAGGGCCGGTCCGACCTCGAACTGGGGTTTGACCAGTGCGACCAGCTGGGCCTCTGCGGCGAGGAAGCGGAGGGTGGGCGGAAGGACCTTGCCGAGGCCGATAAAGGAGCAGTCGATGACGGCGAGCGAGGGCGGTTCGGGGATGCGCGATGCTTCGAGTGTGCGGATGTTGGCGCGCTCGAGGACGACGACGCGCGGGTCGCTGCGGAGCTTCCAGGCGAGTTGGCCGTAGCCGACATCGACGGCGAAGACGCGGGCGGCGCCTCGTTGCAGGAGGCAGTCGGTGAAGCCGCCGGTGGAGGCGCCGACGTCGATGGCGGTGCAGCCGGTGACATCGATGCCGAAGTGGATGAGCGCCTGCTCCAGTTTGAGGCCGCCGCGGGAGACGAAGCGGAGGCCGCCGCCGGTGAGCGAGAGGTCGGCGTCGAGCGCGACCATGGTTCCGGGCTTGTCGATGACGGTGGTGCCGACGCGGACCTCGCCGGCGAGGATGCGGGCGCGGGCGCGCTCCCGGGAGACTTCAAGTTCGCGTTCGACGAGGAGGAGGTCGATGCGCTGCTTGCCGGCCTTCTTGGTCACGGACGGGCGCGCAGCGCGGCTGCGGCTGCGGCGGCTCGCTGCTCGACCCAATCCACGATCAGGTGGCAGGCCTCGGAGGTCTCGGTGCGGCCGCCGAGCAGGTCGCGACAGGCGGCGACGTCGGAGGCGACCAGTTCGATGGCGGGCTCGATGCCCTGGGCGAGGGCGTAGTTCACGAGTGCCTCGTGGGCTCCGCCGGCTGCGCCGACGTCGAGCGCGTCTTCAAGGTCGTCGCCCACCTGGAAGGCGCGGCCGAGCAGCTCGCCGAAGCGGATGGCGCGGCCGATGGTGGTCTCGTCTGCGTTGGCGCAGAGGGCGCCCATGAGGGCCGATACGCGGAAGAGTGCTCCCGTCTTCTCGGCGTGGAGGCGGAGGACCTGTTCGGCTGTGTTGGCTTCGGCGCGGATGTCGCGCGCTTGGCCTCCGACCATGCCGGCAGCTCCAGCTGCGTCTGCGAGGGCGAGCACGGCGCGGAGCTTGCGGACGGGGTCGGCCGGCGCAGAGGCAGAGGCGGCGCGCTCAAAGGCGGCAGCCTGCAGGGCGTCGCCGACGAGGATGCCCATGGCCTCACCATACTTCACATGGACGGTAGGCAGGCCGCGGCGGAGGAGGTCGTTGTCCATGCTGGGCAGGTCGTCGTGGACGAGGCTGTAGGCATGGATGAGCTCCACAGCGCAGCCGAGGTCGAGGGCGTCGGAGGCGCGTCCACCGAAGGCCTGGCAGGTTGCGGAGGCGAGAATCGGGCGCATGCGCTTGCCGCCCGCGCGGACCGCGTAGGCCATGGCCTCTAGGAGGAGCGGGTGTCCCTGCCAGCCGGCGATGAGGTCGTCGATGCGGGCGTCGACGGCAAGGCGGATGGGGTCGATGTGGGTCTGCCATGGCGTCTTGGTCACGGTCGGCCTCGCTTTTGCCAGTAGCCCAGGAGCGGCTGTTCGCGCTGGGCGGCGGGTAGATAGCCCATCGCATCGCGAAAGGCACGCTGCCTCTGCCTGCCTTCGGGGGTGAAGCCGTCGGCAGGGGTTGGGTAGAGTTGGTAGAGCGTGCCCGCGGCGAGCGCGGTTGCGGTCACCTCATCGGGGAGCGGACCGGCAGATTCGAGTCGTTCGGCGAGGGCCGCGCTGTGGTAGGTGATCCAGTTGGCGCAGTAGCGCATGGTGCCGCGGTTGTTTTCGAGGCCGGCCGGGTCGTCTGCGTCGAGCCCGGTGCGCTCGATGCCGAAGCCCGATGCTGCGAGCGCCAGCGAGGTGTTGTCGGCGGCGTGGAGGTCGGTGTCGTGCGAGCCGAGCCAGTAAGGGGTGAGCTGCTGGCACAAGTCGGTGGCGAGTCCGGTCCAGGCGGCGAGCCGGCCTGCAGGTTCGAGGTGGGTGCGGGCGACGCGGAGTTCGAGGATGGAGGCCTCCTCGCCCGTGTAGGGGTGGAGCCCGAAGTGCCACTCGAGCGTGGCGTTGGCAGCGATGAGCCGGGCGCGTGCCGGAATCATGGAGGCCGGGCCCGATAGCAGTCTCGCTACGGAATCGGGCCCCTTGGCGAGGCTTCTTCCTGTCACATCGTTGACCTCGACCCACGCAAGATGCAGAGTGGAGGCGACCTGTGCTGCAAGATGGCCAAAGATGCCGTCGGTACGGAGTTCGAGCGGCGTGGAGGCCTTGAGAAAGATGGTCTGGTCGGCGAGATTCACGAGTTCTCCGCGGGGTGCAGAAGAGATGCGCCGCCTGCGCATTCGGTGTGGAGCAGCGTTGCGTTTTGCCCTGCCCTTTGCGCTGATTGTGTGGCTGCTGGCAAGTTGCGGGAGAGCTGCGCCGGTGGCGCTGCCTCCGGAGGCCTGCAAGGCCATGCTCCCCGCGCTGCAGGGTCGGACGGCGAAGATGACCCACCCTGAGTCGGCTGTGGAGACGGGCCTCACCTGGACGGTCGAGGAGGGTCGGCTGACCGAAAGGCGGAGCGACGGGAGTTCGAGCCGATTTGCCTGTACGCCGAAGGGGTTGGCGCTCGAGAGCCACACGGAGCGTGGGCAGGCGGTGTCGTTCGAGCCGCCGGTGCTGATTGCGCCTCGGGCTGCGGGCTACGGAGAGTATGAGGGCGACTGGCGCGCGGGGCGTTTGAAGATGGGCCGCTACCGTTTCGCCTGGGATGCCGCAGATGCAGACCGGGTGGGCGAGCTACCGCTCAAGGGCGGCGTGTGGCGGTCGATGCGGTCGGCGCTGGTGCTCGAGCAGTCTGACGGTGAGACGAGCTACGCCACCGACAGTGTCTGGTCGCTGTCTGCGGAGGGCTGGGTCTGCGTGCGCCGGATGCAGGTGATGGATGGCGACGACCACACGGTCGGTGTGGAGAACCTGACCGCCATCTCGCCCGTGAAGCCCTAGGCGATCGGCTTCGGGCGCCTGGCTTCGACGTGGAGGCTGGCGTGGCTGCCAGAGCGCAGCGCGGGCTGGTTCGCGGATGAGAAGCCGCGGCTGCGGCGGAGGATTTTCGCGCCTTCGTGTTGGTCGTCCGGGAGCGCGGGTGGTGCGACGTCCGTCGCGGCGACTTCCATCGCAGCGAGCGGGAGGGGCTCCACTGGTGCTGCAGCAGGTGCGCTCGGTGGGGCGCGGCGAATGGGGGTGACCTGCTGTCGCGCGGGCCTTGCGGGCTGCGCAGTGCGGAACTGTCCGTTTCCGACAAGGCGGCTCGCCCACCAGAGGCCGCCGCCCAGCATGAGCGCGAGCGCCGCGACGAGGAGCAGGAAGTTCTGGGGAGAGAGGTATCTCACGCGAGTCCGAGCGGGTCTGTGGAACGGACAATCGTCCGATAGTCGGCCGCAGCATCGTAGTCGGCGGCGACGACATCAAGATTCTCGATGGCCAGGTAGCGGAGTTCGTGCAGATACTCGACATGTGCCCCCACTTCGCTCTGGGCCAGGAGCAAGCTGAAGCCGGCGATTTGGGGGAAGAGGTGGAGGGTGATCTCGGTGAGGTTGCGGGGCCGTTCGCGGCAGGCCTCGAGCACGAGACGGAGCCGGTTGGCGTGGTGGGTCTGGGTCTCGAAGATGCGCTGCCCGATTTGTCGGATGGGCGCCTCGTGGGCGCCGAGCCCGAGGGCGAAGGTGCCCCAGCCTTTGAGCTTGTCGAGAGAGCGGAGGTAGTTTTCGAGGCCTGTGAAGGGGGTGATGGACTGTGGCCGCTGCGCAGGCGTGATGCGGCTGAGCAGATGGTCCGCGGTCAGGACGACATCGTCGATGGCGATGCAGATCATGCCGGGGCAGTGGCCCGGCACGTGTAGGATGGGCCAGCGGCCTGCGATGCGGTCGCCGTTGCGGAGGCGGCGGTCGGGTTCGAGGTCTTGGAAGTAGTCCTTCTCGGTCTGGTAGATGTCGACCAGGTTGGCGACCGCGGCGGGCTCCATGCCTGCGCGGCGGAGGAAGACGGCGACGTCGCGGGAGGCGATGATAAGCCGCTCGCGGAAGCCCTCGAGGACGCGGGCGTCGAGTTCGTGGATGGCAATGGGGAGCCCCATATCGCGGAAGCGCCCTGCCCCGCCAAAGTGGTCGATGTGGGCGTGGCTGACGATGACCTCGCTAAGGTCCTGCAGGCGGGTCTTCACGCCGAACTCGGCGCGGACGAAGTCCATGCAGCCGTCGAGCTGGTCGTGCGAGAGGTGGGTGCCGCAGTCGAAGAGGAAGGGGTGGTCAGGGTCGTCGACCAGGTAGAGGTTGTTGAGGTGGCCAGGGAAACTCTGGACGGGGAGCAGGTAGATGCGGGTGCCGCTCTCGGTGCGGATTTCGGCGGGGCCGATGGGTTGGCCTTTGGCGTTGGACTTGTAGTCGCTGATGGTTGCCATCTTATGCCTCTGCTGCGCTGCCGGCGAAGACGAAGGCGCGGATGCGCTCGTCTGGCGACTGCATGAAATCTGCGGGGGTACCCTGGAGGAGCAACTCGCCCTGGAAGAGCATCGCAACGGAGTGGCTGATGCGAAAGGTGCTGGCCATGTCGTGGCTGACGACGACGGAGGTGACGCCGAAGTTCTCCTGGGCCTCGACGATCATCTCGTTGACGGAGGCGGTGAGCACGGGGTCGAGGCCGGTGGTGGGCTCGTCGTAGATGAGCATCTCAGGTCGGGTAACGAGCGCCCGGGCGAGCGCGACCCGCTTGCGTTGGCCGGCGGAGAGTTCGGAGGGCATGCGGCTGGCGAGTTCGCCGAGCGAGAGGCGTTCGAGCACCTCACTCACGAGGGGGGTTGCGTCGCGGAGCGAGAGCCGGTCGCCGGCCTCCCGTAGCGGGAAGGCGCAGTTGTCGAAGACGGAGAGGGAGTCGAAGAGGGCGGCGCCCTGAAAGAGCATGCCGATGCGGCGCCGGAGCGCCCGGAGCTCTGTGTCGGGCAGCACGAGGACATCGCTGCCAAGCACGGAGACCGCGCCGGCGTCGGGACGGAGGAGGCCGAGCAGGTGCTTCATGAGCACGCTCTTGCCGGAGCCGGAGCCGCCGATGAGGGTGGTGATTCGGCCCTGCTCCGCCGTGAAGTTCACGTTGCGCAGGACGGTGCGGGAGCCGAAGGATTTGACCAGGTCGCGGACCTCGACCGCGAGCGGGGCGTCCTGCAGCTGCTCGTCGACGCCCGGCGCGGCGGTTGCGGTCTCGCTGAGCCTGCTGGTCGAGAGCGCGAGGAAGGCGCGGACGTCGGGGTTGTCGCTCGCCCGGAGTTCGTCGGGCGTGCCTGCGAAGGCAATGCGACCTTCGGAGAGGAGCGCGACCTGGTCGGCGAGGCGGAAGACGCTAGCCATGTCGTGGCTGATGATGACCTGGGTGACTCCGAACTTCTGGCGGGCCTCGATCAGCATGTCGTCGACGGCTTCGATGAGGATGGGGTCGAGGCCGGTGGTCGGTTCGTCGCAGAGCAGGATGGAGGGCTTGCGTGCAAGGGCACGCGCCAGGCTCACCCGCTTCCGCATGCCGCCGGAGAGTTCGGCGGGGAGGAGGTTGCGGGCATCGGTGAGGCCGAGCTCGGAGAGGAGTTCGTCGACGCGGGCGGCGATGTCGGCCTCGTTCAGCAGGCGTGCTTCACGGAGGGGAAAGGCGATGTTGTCTGCGACGGTCATGGCGTCGAAGAGCGCGTAACTCTGAAACATGGTGCCGACGCGACCGCGGAGGTCGGCGAGCTCCTCGGCCGTTGCGGTTCGAGTGTCGCGCCCCATGAGCCGGACAGCGCCTTCGTCGGGCAGATAGAGGGCGTTGAGCAGTTTGATGAAGACCGACTTGCCCGAGCCTGTGCGGCCTAGCACAACCGTGGTCTTTCCCTCCGGGATGGAGAGCGTCAGGCCGCGCAGGACCTCGATGGCGCCGAACCGCTTGGTCGCTGCTTCGACCTCGATGAGGGGTTCAGGGCTCGACATGGTGCGTCAGAGGGGGCGGCTTGAAGGAGATCCAAGGGCTGTGTATCCCTCCGCGCGACTCGGGGCCACTTTCCCGCCCCGACCAACGACGGTGTGTGCGCCACTTCGCGAAGGGCCACCGTCACACCCCCATGAGCCCATGAGCGACGCACTCGAAGCCCGCATCGAAAGCCTCGGCCGCCAGATTTTTACCGGCATGGAGAAGCAGTCGCCCTCCGTCTTCAACAAGGACTTCTGGTCGGGAAAGATGATGGAGTGGTCGATGAAGGACGAGGCCTTCAAGATCCAGATGTTCCGGTTTGTGGATGTCTTCCCGGTGCTGCAGAATGCCGAGCAGATCGCGCGGCACCTGCAGGAGTATTTCGCGCAGCCGGGCAACGAGGCACCCGCCTGGATGCAGCTGGGCCTCAAGACGATGGGCGACGGCACGGGCCTGATTGCCCGCACCGCGGTCGGCCAGATCGAGCGGAGCCTGCGGGGTATGGCGGAGACCTTTGTGGCGGGCGAGACGCCGCAGGCTGTGCTGCCGAAGCTGGTGTCGATGCGGAAGTCGGGCATCACCTTCACGGTCGACCTGCTCGGCGAAGCCGCGCTGTCGGATGGCGAGGCGGAGGCCTACGCGGCCCGTTATCTCGACCTCATCAAGACACTGGCGCAGGCGGCGCCGGGCTGGAAGTCGGATCCGCTGCTCGACAACGACAGCCAGGGCGCGATCCCCCGCGTGAACATCTCCATCAAGGTCTCGGCGCTCGACAGCCAGGTGAACGCCATCGACACCGACGGCTCGGTCGCGCGGCTGACGGCGCGGCTGCTGCCGCTTTTTGTGGCGGCGAAGGAGCGCGGGGTCTTCCTCAACCTCGACATGGAGAGCACCTCGCTGAAGGGGCTCACGCTGGCGCTCTTCCGCAACCTGCTGCTGCAGCCGGAGCTCGACGGCTACGACAGCGCAGGTATCGTCATCCAAGCCTACCTGCGCGACAGCCATACCGACCTGCAGTCGCTGATCGACTGGGCGCGTGCCAACCGGCGGCGCATCACCGTGCGGCTCGTGAAGGGGGCCTACTGGGACTACGAGACGGCCCACGCAGAGGCCTCGGGCTGGGAGTCTCCTGTCTACGCGCGGAAGGCCGAGACGGATGCGAACTACGAGGCCTGCACACGGCTGATTCTGCGTAACTTCGATGCGGTGCGGCCGGCCTTCGGGAGCCACAATGTGCGGTCGATTGCCAACGCGATGGCGACGGCAGAGTCGCTCGGATTGGCCAAGTCAGACATCGAGATTCAGATGCTCTACGGCATGGCCGAGCCGCTCAAGCAGGCGGTGCGGAGCATGGGCTACCGGGTGCGCGACTACACGCCGGTCGGCGACCTGGTTCCGGGCATGGCCTACCTCGTGCGGCGGCTACTCGAGAACACCTCGAACGAGGGGTTCCTGCGGGCCAAGTTTGCCGACAATGTGGATGGCGCGACCCTGCTCCGCGACCCGGCCGAGGTGGTGCGGGCTCTGCCTCCGCTTCCGCAGGCGGCCGCGCCCTTCTTTGCGAACGAGGCGCTGGTGGACTGGTCGGAGGCGCCCGAGCGGGGCGCGATGCAACAGGCGCTGGCGCGGGTGCGCGGGAGCCTTGGCGGCGTCTATCCGCTGCTCATCGGCGGCAAGAAGGTGGCGACGGCGGAGCGGATTGTCTCATTGAATCCTGCCGACCCATCCGAGGTCATCGGCACGACTGGGTCTGCCAGCGTCGCCGATGCCAATGCGGCGGTCGAGGCTGCGCGCGCGGCCTTCCCTGCCTGGCGGGATGCAGGCGTGGGTATCCGCGCGGCCCATCTGCGGAAGCTTGCAGCGCTGATGCGTGCGCGCCGCCACGAACTCTCGGCCTGGATGGTGCTGGAGGTTGGCAAGAGCTGGAGCGAGGCAGACGCCGACGTGGCCGAGGCCATCGACTTCTGCGACTTCTATGCGCAGGGAGCGACCTCGATGATGGCGGCGCCGACCCGGCTCGGTCACCTGCCGGGAGAGCTCAACCAGCTCTTCTATCACCCGATGGGCGTGGGTGCGGTGATCGCGCCGTGGAACTTCCCGCTCGCCATCCTCTGCGGCATGACGGTGGGTGCGCTGGCGACGGGCAACTGCGTTGTGGTGAAGCCGGCCGAGCAGTCGCCCGTGATTGCGGCGCAGTTTGTGCAGCTCTGCATCGAGGCCGGCATCCCGGCGGGCGTTGTCTCCTACCTTCCCGGCCTGGGCGAGGTGGTTGGCGCACACCTGGTGGCCCATCCGCAGGTCCGCTTTGTGGCCTTCACCGGCTCACGCGAAGTGGGCCTCTCCATCCTCCGCACCGCCTACAACACGGGCGCCGGGCAGCCGGGCGTGAAGCGGGTGGTCTGCGAGATGGGCGGCAAGAATGCCATCATCGTGGATGACGATGCCGACCTTGATGAGGCGGTCGCCGGCGTGCTCTACTCCGCCTTCGGCTTCCAGGGTCAGAAGTGCTCGGCCTGCAGCCGGGCGATTGTAGTCGGGCCCATCTACGAGGCCTTCCGCACGCGGCTCGCTGCTGCGGCGCAGAGCTTCCTTATCGGACCGCCTGGCGACCCGACCTTTCGGCATGGGCCGGTCATCGACGCCGAGTCAGTGGAGCGGGTTCAGCGGTATGTGGGCATCGGCCAGCAGGAGGGGAAGCAGCTGGTGCTACGCGACGGGGTGGCCGAGGCTGCGGCGCGCGGCGACAGCCGGGTGAAAGCGGATGGAAACTATGCGCCCTTCGCCATTTTCGAGAACATCCGACGCGACCACCGGCTGGCGCAGGAGGAGATCTTCGGGCCGGTGCTGGGGCTCATGCGGGTGGCCAACCTGAGCGAGGCGCTAGAGGTTGCCAACAGCACCGACTATGCGCTGACGGGGGCCATCTTCTCGCGGTCGCCGAAGAGCCTCGACCGGGCGCGCGCTGAGTTTGAGGTGGGCAACCTCTACATCAACCGCGGCTGCACGGGGGCGCTCGTCCATCGCCAGCCCTTCGGCGGC
>CANMDT010000007.1 GCA_947496715.1 Myxococcales bacterium | reverse complement strand
GACGGACGACCTTGCACGACGACTATTCCATCGGCGCTGCAGAATGCGACCGCCGCCGCCGCAGGGCCAGCAGCGGGAGCAAGAGCCAGAGGTCGGCGGGCAAGCCAGCGGCGGAGCAGCCGGCGGGCTCGGCACCGGATTTGTCCGCGGGAAGCGGGTCGGCCGCGGGTTGGCTCCAGCTCTGCTGCGCACAGTTTCCGGCCTGGCAGCGTTGGCCCTCGGCACAGTCGCTGTCGACCACACAGAGCGCCAAGCAGGCGCCGCTCGGCGCACAGAACTGGCCAGCAGGGCAGCCAGAGGTCGCGCAGCGAGAGGGCGGCGCCACCGCGGTCGCCTGACAGAGGAAGTCCTCGGCGTCGGAGGTGGTGGTGTCTGCGAGGCAGCGCTGCGTACCATCGCTCACCTGGTTGCGGCAGGTCTCGGGCGACTCGTCGGCAAAGCCGTCTGCGTCGTTGTCGTAGCCATCGCAGGCCTCGCGGCCGCAGTCGGCGAAGTCGGTATCGGCGCGGTTGGCGACCACCTCGAGACAGCGGAGGGCGTCGTTCTCATCGAGCAGCGTGGCGCGAAGCAGGCTGTTGCGCCGGCTGAGCGGGTTCTCCCAGCAGAGGACGAAATCTTCGCTGGCGCCCGGCTGAATGGCCCGTCCCACCTGCATCGGCCCGCCGACGCGGCTGGTCGATGCCTCTACGAGATCGACCGCGACGCGGGCACTGGCCGGGATGACGGTGGCGCCGGTGTTGGTGACCGTCACCAGCAGCGCCATGCACTCGGTTCCGCCCGTGCTGGTGGTGCATGTGCTGTAGTCGAAGTTGGGGTCGCCTGCGTGGACCTGCGTGATGGCGAGGGTCGCGCTGCGGCCGACCTCATCGACGAGGCCGTCGCAGTCGTCGTCTTCGCCGTTGCAGATTTCGGTCAGCGCGGGGCTCTCGACGGCCTCGCAGTGGACATCGAGGCCGTCGGCATCACAGACAAAGGCGCTGCTGTTGGCGCAGACGCCGGTGCCGACAGTGCAGCTATCACCCAGCGTCAGGAAGGTCTCATCTTCGAGGCCGTCGCAGTCGTTGTCGAGACCGTCGCACCGCTCGGCAGAGGGGACGGTATCTCCGACGCACTCGCCGAATGCACCGCCGGCGCAGGTGGCCGTGCCGGCGCCGCAGACACCGACGCCGAGGCTGGCGCCCGTGCCGGCGTAACAGGTGGTGGTGAGGTCGGCGCCGAGCGCACCTTCGTCGGTGGCACCGTCGCAGTCGTTGTCGACGCCGTCGCAGCTCTCTGCGCGGGGTGCGCCTGGTGAGGCGTTGCAGGTGACGGTGAGGCCGCTCGGGGCGCAGATGCGGGTGCCGTTGGCGCGGCAGGCGCCGACGCCTCGGGTGCAGGCGCTGTCGAGCGTGGGGAAGTCTTCGTCGATGAGGCCGTCGCAGTCGTTGTCGGCGCTGTCGCAGAGCTCGAGCGACGGGCTCCCCGCCACCGCGTCGCAGGAGGAGGAGCGGCGGTCGGTGGTGCAGGCGACCGTGCCAGTCGCAGCGCAGGTGCCGAGACCGGCGGAGCAGGCGTCTCCAAGCCCGGGCTCAAACGGGTCGTCGACGGCGCCGTCGCAGTCGTTGTCGAGGCCGTCGCAGAGCTCCGCGTTGCGGTCCGAGGCGGGTACGCCGGACGCCGCGAGGGTTGCCACCTGCGCTGCGGAGAGAGGGGTGCGGTAGATGGCGACGCTGTCGATCCAGCCGTCGAGTGCGTCGGCGTCGAGGAAGCCGCCGCCCTCGCTCTCGAGGTCGACGCCGAACCAGTAGTCGGCGCTCCAGGCGATGCTGCTCCGCGCGATGGCGAACTGCTCGGCTGCCACGCCGTTGACGTAGAGTGCGAGCGTGGTGCCGTCGTAGGTCGCCGCGATGCTGGTCCAGCTGTGGGTGGCGAGCGCTGCGGCGAGGATGGGTGATGCGAAGGTCTCGCAGTCGAGCACTGCGGTGCCGTCGGTGAAGAGACCGAAGGCGGCCTCGCAGGCCGAGGGGGCTTCGGCAGCGCCGCGGCCGAAGCGGGTCACGAGCGCCTCGCGCGCTCCGGCGGTGGGGTTGGTGCGGGCCGCAAAGGCGACGGTGAAGACGGTTGTATCGAGCGCCGGTGCCGGCACCTGCAGGTAGCCATCCGCAACCTTGCTGAGCGCGAGCGCGGTGCGGCCACTGTCGGCGGCGAGCGTCGCAGCGCTGCCCAGCGTGGCGTTGTGGCCGTCGCCGCCGTCGTCGGGAGCGAGGCCGCCGACGAGGTCGTTGAGGTCGAGCACCGCGTAGGCGCCGTCGCTGCAGAGCGCAGCGGTCTGGCCGCCGGCACATACGAAGAGGCCATCGGTGCAGTCGTCAGCATCCGCGCCATCGCACGAGGTGCCGAGCGCATAGCCCTCGTCTGCCGTGGCGTCGCAGTCGTTGTCGAGCCCGTCGCAGAACTCAGCATTGACACCGAGCGTGTCGAGGCCGCGACGAGCGGCGTCGACGGCGATTTCGGCATCGGAGAGGGCGCGGTTGTAGAGAGCGATCTCGTCGAGGTCGCCGTCGAACCAGGCCAGCTGCCCGATACCAAATTCGATCGTCGCAGCGAGGGCCGGGCCGTCGAAGGTGGCGTCGGTCCGCTGGCCCGCAAGCACACCATCGACGAAGAGCGCGAGGCGGTGCGCGGAGCCATCCCAGACGAAGGCGAAATGGCTCCACGCGCCAGCGGTCCAGAGCCCTGTTGCGGGGATGCTGAGGTCGTTGGTGCAGCAGCCGCTGGTGGCGGAACCGAAGCGGAAGAGCAGGTCGGCACCAAAGCCCTTCGAGCCGCTGATCCAGTTGGTCGCGTTGACGGAGAGACCGGTCTGGAAGAAGCCGTGGCTGCCCGAATCGGTCGGAGCGAAGTCGGGCCGCGCCCAGAAGGAGATGGTGCCGGCGTTGCGGCTCATTCCGCTGGTCGCGCCGGTCGCACGGTCGTTCAAGCCGTCGAAGGAGAGTGCTCGATCGTTGAGACCATCGCGGAGGTAGGTGGGGCCGAGCAGGGTGAGCGGCTGGCCGCCGCCACTGGCATCGGTTGCGGCTGTTCCCGCGCCATCGCGGAAGTCATAGGCGAGGGTCGGACCGCGGTCGTCGCAGGTGGTACCGGCGCCGTCGTCGGAGCAGCGGGGGGCGCCGTCGGTGCAGCTATCGGCGTCGGGGCCATCGCAGGCGGTGACGAGGTCGAAGTCTTCGTCCGAACTGCCGTCGCAGTCGTTGTCGTCGCTGTCGCAGCGCTCCGCGGCGGCGGTCACTTCGCCGATGCAGCTGCCCCAGCTGCCGGTTGCTTCGCAGGTCTCGACACCGTCGGTGCAGAGGCCGACGCCGCGCGTGGGGTCGGTGAGGCCGGGCGAGAAGCAGGCCTCTTGTAGGGCGATACCGGCCTCGGTGTGGGGCGCGCCGTCGCAGTCCCAATCGAGCGCATCGCAACGCTCGTGGCCGTCGTAACCCGGGTAGTCGCAGCTGGCGACATAGGGGACGAGGGCGCCGAAGGGGTTGGGCTTGCTCCGCACCGAGGGCAGCGCCAGGCCGCAGACGCCGTCGGGGTCGCCGTTGAGGTTACAGCCCACCCGGAACTCGAACGAGGTGGCCTCGGATGGGTAGCCTGCTGCGTTGAAGTAGGTGAGTTCGTAGCGGTAGCTCTGGCCGTAGGTGAGCCCTGTGTCTGCAGCGGCGCCTTCGGTACGGCTTAGCGGGAAGTAGCGCTCATCGAGGCTCACGGGGGCCGTGCCGTAGCCGCGGCCGGTCGCGGCGCCGGGCGTGCAGGGGCCGGTGAGGCAGGCGTTGTCGAGGAGCGTGACAGCCGCGCCGCCGCCGACGAGCGCGCGGGTGAGCCGGAGGCCGGTCTTGCCCACGAGCGGGTTGCGCGGCGGAGCGGCGACCTCCACGGCGGAGCGGCAGTTCACATTGCCGGCGTCGCAGGTGACGAGCGAGAGGTAGAGGTCGCGCGAGCTGCTCCAGTCGGCGCAGGTGGTGCAGGCGCCGCCGATGCAGCCGCAGATTTCGGGCGGTCGGACCGCGGTATGGGCGGTGACCGGCGCGCTCGAGGCGCCCTGGTAGTAGGAGGCGCCGGGCGGGTCGATGAAGGCGGCCACAGCGCGGGTCACGGCGAAGTTTCCGTCCAGCTCCTCTGCAGTCGCTACGGTGATGGTGGTGTTGCAGGCAATGGTCGCTCCGGTGGTCGCCTGGCTGCTGCTCAGGCAGGTGGTATCGGTCGCTCCGAGCGCGCTGAGCTTCCAGCCATCTTCGACGAGGGCGTTGTCGGTCCAGCCCCAGGAGACGCTGCTGATGGTGGCGCTGGTCTGCGCCAGATTGGTGGGCGGCGGGAGCTCTGTGAAGGTGTATCGGCTCACGACGCTTGGCGCGGTCTCGATGCCGTCCCGGTTGCGGGCGGTAACCTGCAGGTCCCAGCAGTGGTGACCGGCGAGCGCGAGGTCGTAGGTGCCCGAGGCAACCCAGTTGGAATCGACGGCAGAGACAGCGAGCGACGAACGGATTTCACAGGGCGTAGCGACGACGCGCATGGCGGTGAGGTTGCTCGCTTCGACGCAGGCGGTGGCGTCGCCCATGCCGGCGATGGCGGTGGGGGCAATACGGACGGTGCCGCCGCCGAGCGCGGTGGCAGGGCCGCCGGCGGGCCAGGTGGGGGTGGGAAGGAGCGTGGCCTTGGGCGTTCCCGCGCTCCAGTTTCCTGCGAGCGTGGGAGCCACATTCCGACGGCCGCGGGCGAAGCCGTTGTAGCAGCTGTTTGCGGTGAGGCCGGACTGCAGCGTGGTGGCCGCGACGGGGCTTGCGAGCACCGTGCTGCCGTCGTTGCCAAAGTCATAGAGCTGGGCGCCTGCGACGGCGCTGCTCGACCAGGTGATGGTAGAGGTGGTGACCGCTGACGCCGTCACGGTGGGGGCGCCGATGGTGACCGGGCCGCCGGTCACAAAGCCCGCAGCGTTGGCCGTGCCATCGTGGCTCAGGTAGCGCGACCGGAACTCGTAGAAGCCGGGTGCGGTGATGGCGGAGAAGGTCTCCACCCGCTTGTCTGACCCCTGCGCATCCGAGGCGGTAAAGGCGGCGACGGCGCCGTAGACGCGCATTTCGGCATCGTGCTGGCTGAGTGAACCGCATGCGGTGACGGCGCCCATGTTGGGGGTCGCGGTGAGAGCTGCAGAGAGCGTCGGCGGGAGCGTCGTGAGCGCGCTGATCTGGCTCGCGAGCGGGTCGGCAAACCGGGTCGCGGCGCTGAAGCTTCCGAAGGCGGAGGTCTGCGTGGCGTTCTTGGCGCGCGCCTCGAGGAGGTAGCAGCTGTTCTGCGTAAGCGAGGCGGAGGTGACGGTGAGGCCGGTCTGGTTGGTGGAGGCGCCGCCGTCGAGGCGGCGGTCGTAGGAGGTGGCGCTGGTGATGGCCGTCCAACCCCAGGCGAGCTGCACATTGGTACGCGACGATACTGTGATGACCGGCGTGGCGAGCGGCCGGCAGACGCTGCTGAAGGTGACGGTGAGGCCCGCGAGTCCGAGCCGGTTGGTGTAGGTGACCTTGTAGTCGGAGCAGGTGCCGGTGAGGGTCGACCAGCTGAAGCTGTTGCCGCCGGAACTGCTCGAGGCCGCGATGAAACTGCCGCTGCCCGCGGCGCGCGCGGTGACCGTGACGGCCGTCAGGTTCGCGGTAGCGCCGCAGGTCGCCACCTCGCCGAGCCCCGGCACAAGCGCAGGCGTAAATACGATGTTGAGCCCACCCGAAACACTGGCGGTGAAGTCGGTGACGAGCGGCGTCTTGTTGGCCGATGCCCCGAAGGCGGTGGCGGCGGGCGAGCTGCCGAAGGCGTTGTCTGCGGTCACCGAACCCTGCACGCAGCTGTTGGTCGCGAGCGACGATACGGTGGAGGTCAGCACATTGCCGACCGAGGCCCGCGCGGCGGCCTGCGCACCGAAGCTATAGGCCGTCGCATCACTCACCGCCGTCCAGTTGAACCGCACCGAGCTGGCGGAGAGCGTCGTAGCTGCGATGGTCGGCGCGGCGGGCGGGAGCGGGAGCTGAATCCGCGGCGGCGCCACGATTCCAAAGCCGGTCTCGACAGCGTCACGGTTGCGCGCCTTCATGCGCACATCCCAACAGCCCGAGGCCAGCACCGGCGTCGTGAAGGGGGTGGCGGAGATCCAGCCGGAGTTCTGCGTGTAGGAGGCGGCGGAGCACTCTTTGTACTCCACCCAGACCGCGGTCCGGTTGTCGGCAAAGGCGCAGCTGCCTGCCGCACCGCCGAAGCCCGGGATCGCGGTCCGGAGATCGACGCTGAAGGTGTTGAGGCCGGTCGCGACAGACCATGTGCCATTGGTGGTTCCGGCCGCCGTGGGCGCTATCGGATCGGAGAGCAGCGTGGCCGCGGAGGCGATGAGCGAAGAGGTTCCGCGGGAGATCTCGTTGACGCCCATCACGCCGCGACGGGCGCACTGGTTCTCGGTCAGCCCGGGCTCGTCGACAAAGTAGCGCGGCGAGCCGGTGGCAGTGGAGTAGCGCGTGAGGTTCGAGAGGGGCGGCACGCGCGTCCCAGTCTCGTTGAGCAGGAAGTAGTAGGTGGCGCGTGCGAGCGGCCGCCAGTCCCAGCGGATGCCGGAGGTGGTGCGCGAGACCATCTTGAAGTCGGTCGGCGCGCCGATAACCGGGCCCACATAGGTGTATTCAATCGAGGGGCGGCTGGCGATGGTGGCGCAGATGCTGCTGGTAGAGGCGGGGTTGGCGCTGGTCGGATCCCAGTCGTAGCCGACCGCGCACTGCGAGCCGGTCCACCCCGAGGCAGCGAGGCTCCCCTCCCAGCCGTTGGCGAAGCCCACCGGCGTGGTAGCCCGGTCGTTGTCCCAGACCTCGGCGAGGTTGGTTGCTGCATTCGTGGTCTGCGTGCGCGGGTCGAGGGCGACGGTTGAGATGAGGCCCATGCGCCGGTTGGGGACGAGCCCTGAAAATACGATGGTCGACTTCGCGACCGTCACATTGATCTGATAGTTTCCGATGTCGTGGGGTGCGTAGCCGCGCAGACCTACGTTCCAGCCGCCGGCCGGGATGAGGAAGCAGGGGCCGCCCGAAGGACAGGTATCGATGCTCGGGCAGGTGGCTCCATTGTTCTCCTCGGTGCGGTAGACGCGGCCGTTGCCCTCAAGCGTGAGGACCATGTCGAAGGCCGGACAACCGGACCCGCTCTGGTTGGTGACCGTGATGACGAAGCGGGGATCGTTGGTGGTCGTGACAGCCCACTTGTCTCCGTTCTCGGAGGTGATCGCTCCGCGAAGTTTCAGGAGGGTGCTACCCGAGGCGTTGCTGACGCGCAGCGCGCCGCTGGCAGTGTCGTAGCTGTCGTTAGGCTCCGTCTCGGCCGCAATGAAACCGGCGCAGGCGGCACCGGTGCAGGCCGTGCCCCAGGCGCCGCTGGCGACGGTAAAGGGGCGCTTGTCGAGCTGAAAGTTGGTGTAGTTGTCAGCCGAGTAGGCCGAGAAAATCGTGGCGGCCGTCGCGGTGAGTGAATCGGGCCGAATGAGGTTCATCGTCGGATAGTTGTCGATGACCCCCTTCGAGATGCTCGGCACGGCGCCCGCCGTGAAGTTGAAGCTGTGGTAGGGGTTCACCCAGCGGAGCATCTGGAAGACATAGTTCGACGCCGGGATGTTGACGAAGGGCCAGGCGTGGAAGGAGCGGACGAGGTCGAACTGACCGTATCGGGCCACACCGAGCGTCTTGGTCGCGGTCGTGGAGACGACCGTGCCGAAGAGGTTGTCTGCGGCCGCAAAGCTGTAGACGGCGAGGTCCCAGGGGAAATCGGAGCCACTGGTCCACGGGTCGATGACGACAGGGAAGCGCCGCTCGCCGGCGCGGAGCCAGTCAGACGAGACCACCATCGAGAGCGTGACCTCATCGCCGCGGATGGTCGCATCGTACCAGCCATCCCGGCCGCATACGAAGTTGCCCCAGCCCGACGCGGTCGCCGTCTTGTCCCAGAGGAAGAGGCGGTCGAACCGCAGACGAGTATCGCCCTCTGCGCCCACAATCGAGATCGGTTCGCAGCCCTCAAAGCGGCGCGTGACTGGCTCCCCACCCACCTCAAGTTGCTCGTCTGCGGCGAGCCGAATCGTCTGCTCAAAGGCGACACTCTCCGCCTCGTCTGGCAGCCGTCCGAGCAGCGACTTCTCGAGCCTTACGCCGAGGTAGAGGCCGCTGTCGCCAGGCTCGAGGTAGTAGCTGAAGGGGTCACTCGTCAGGCCGTATGCGACCGCGCGACCGTGGAGTAGCCGCGCTGACGCGGGTGCAGACAGCTCCGTGAGACCGGCCTTGCTGCGAACGACGGCGCGGGCGCCGCCGAGCAGGCTGCGCATACCTCCGCCCCGTTGCGGAAGTTCGAGGCCTGCTGCGATGCGGTCCGGGAGCACGACGGTGTCGCCCGCATCGTTGCGGAGCACAAACCGGTCGCGCCGCGCCTCCAACACCGGCCATGGATTGACCCACTGGCCCTGCGAGAGCACGAAGACGGCAGCGGGGAACTCCACCCGCTGCTCTCGGCCGTCGCCGCGCACCAGGGTGCGACCGGTCGCGGTGCGCTGTGAGAGGTCCTCGAAGGAGCCCGCAGGGTCGCTCTCCGCGCGCCGACCGAGGTCGGGATGGAGCCAGAGCTTCTCGCCCACGCGCTCCTGCTGGAGCAGCGCGAGGTCGTCGGAGAGCTGCTCGCGCATGGGCTCGTTGGCGCGCCGCTCCACGCCGTCGGGCAACACAACTGCACCCTCCGAAAGCCCGCCCCAAGCGGCGGAGGGAAAGGGGAGCGGCGCCTCACCGGCGATGCCGCGCGCCGTCGACGCAGGGAGTTGAAAGGAGACCTGGTAGCCGCCATCGATACCTGTCAGCGCCTCGGTCGGGTTGTGCTGCCCGTCGCGGCCTTGGCGCACACCGAGCTCCGGGCGGTGGACAACAGGCGCCGCGGGGGCCGTCACGGTGAACGACACGGCAGGCGTGACGAAGGTCGTTCGCGCCTGCTGCACCTCCGCAGCGACGGTCGGACGCACGGCCTCTGCGGCGGGCTGTTCTGGCTCGCTGCAGCCGGCCGCGCCGAGCAACCAACCAGCCGTCAGCAGGCCGGCGACGGAGCGGTTCGTGGATGGAGCGGCCATGGCAGACCTCAACGTGGAAGGCGGGCGGAGCGCGTTGCTCATGGGCTACACGGATCCATGCAGACGGCGCTCTCTGTACCGAAGCATGCGACCGTTCCGCAGCTCCCGCAACTGTCGCCGGGCCGAAGCGCCAGCGGTGAGCAACCACCGCAGAGGTTGAGGCTCGGCGAGGAGCAGGTGAGGAAGGTTCCGTCGCAGACGCCAGCACCGGCCTCGCCGCAGGCCGAGCAACTCTCGCCGAGCGCGAAGCCGGGCCGGTTGCAGCCGCCGCATTCGTTGAGGCCGGGGTCGGCGCAGGCGGTGCCCGCGGTGCCGCTGCAGGTGAAGGTGCCGCAGGCGCCGCAGGGCGTTCCGGGCCGCTCGCCGGGCGCGATCGCCTCGCAGCCGCCGCAGTCGTTCAGGCTCACGCCACCGCACTCCACACCCGGGCGCTCGCCGTCGACCGTGAGCGTCCGGCACTCCCAGACATTGCCGGCGCAGCTTCCGCAGCTGTCGCCGAGTGTGACGGGCAGCGGGCCGCAGCCGCCGCATGCATTGGTGATCTCACCAGCACAGAACATACCGTCGCCGGCACCGTTGCAGGCCCAGCTGCCGCAGGCGCCGCAGTTGTCGCCGAGAAGGCCCGGAAGCTGGCCGCAGCCACCGCACTCGTTGTCGGCGAAGTCGTCGCAGCGGAGCCCTTCGGCGCCGTCGCAGACCAGCCTTCCGCAGGCGCCGCAGTCATCGCCGGGCAGGCCGGGCAGCGCGCTACAGCCGCCGCAGCTGTTACGGCCCGGGTCGCTGCAGAGGACGCCGCTGTCGCCGTCGCAGACCACCGTGCCGCAGCTGCCGCAAGACTGGGCGAGCGTGGAGGGCAGCGCGCCGCAGCCGCCGCAGGCGTTGGTGCTGGCGTCCGAGCAGACGAGGCTCTCCGACGAGGTGCAGAAGTAGGTGCCACTGCAGCCACAGGCGTCGCCCGCATCGTGTGCGAGCGGCTCGCAGCCGCCGCAGCTGTTCACCGTGCCTGCGTTGCAGACGAGGCCGGCACCATCAGGCGAGCAGGCGTAGGTTCCGCAGGCCTCTTCGGCGCAGGCGTCGCCCGGCGCGGCGGCGAGGTTACCGCAGCCTCCGCAGGCGTTGGCGCCCGCATCGTCGCAGACCAGCGTGCCGTCCGAGGCACAGGTAAGCTCGCCACAAACGCCGCAGCCTTCTCCGGACGAACCATCGAGGATGCTGCAGCCGCCACAGGCATTCGTGATGCTCGGCTCGCACAGGAGCTGCTCGTTGTCGGGCGAACAGGCCCAGGCGGAGCAGCCTGTTCCGCAGGCCGCGCCGGGCACGGCACCGAGCGGCGTGCAGCCGCCGCAGGCGTTGAGGCCGCTATCCACGCAGTCCACATCGTTGGTGCCGTTGCAGAGGTTCACGCCGCAGAGGCCGCAGGTGGTGAATGGGTCGTCGGGCAGCAGCGCGCAGCCGCCGCAACCGTTGGCGCCGGGGTCGTCGCAGGCCACCGCCTCTGCGCCATCACAGACCCACGCACCACAGGCGCCGCAGCTGCCGCCCGGCTCCGCGTCGAGGATGCCGCAGCCGCCACAGCTGTTTCGGCCGGGATCGCCGCAGACGACCGCATCAGAGGTCTGACAAACGAAGGTCCCGCAGGAGCCACAGCTGCCACCAGGCTCGAGCGGAAGCGCAGTACAGCCGCCGCAACTGTTGCTTCCCGTGCCGACACAGGCGAGCCCGTTCTGCCCATCACAGGCCAGCTCGCCGCCGCAGCCGCAGGAGGCGCCGACGGTGCCGCCGAGCGTGTCGCAACCGCCGCAGGCGTTGAGCGGCTGATCGTCGCAGAAGACCGCTGCACCATCGTCGCTGCAGGTCACGGTTCCGCAGAGGCCGCAGCTCTGGCCAGGCTGCTGCGCAAGCTCGCCGCAGCCGCCACAGGCGTTGGCAGTCGCGTCCGAACAGGCGAGACCGCCGCCGGAGCAGACCCAGGTTCCCCCGCCGCAGCCGCAGGCACCGCCAGGGGTCTCGGTGAGCGCGGAGCAGCCGCCGCAGGCGTTGGCTGGGGCCGCGCTGCAGACAGCCGTCAAACCATCGGCGGAGCAGCTGTAGGTGCCCTCCTCGCAGGCCGTCTCGCAGCGCGTTCCCGGCTGCGGTTGATCGGAGAGACAGACCACTGCCGCGCCGTCGGAGGAGCAGCTCCAGGTTCCGCTACCGCAGGCGACCGCACAGGATATAGCCGGCGCACCGGCGAGCAGGCCGCAGCCGCCGCAGGCGTTCACCTCGGGCGTCGAGCAGCGGAGGCCACCCGATGCCGCGTCGCAGACCAGCGTGCCCGCCCCGCAGCCCGTTGCGCAGCTGTCGCCGGGCGCGCCCGAGAGCAGACCGCAACCACCGCAGGCGTTGGCGTCGCGGCCCGCACAGGTGACCTCGCTACCGTCGGCGCTACAGGTCCAGTTCGACTCGCCGCAGCCACACGGCGTGCCGGGGCTGCCAGCGAGCGTTCCGCAGCCGCCGCAGGCGTTGGCAGAGGCCGTAGAGCATGTCGTGCTCCGCCCGATCGTGGCGCACTCGTAGACCCCCGCTCCGCAGGCGCCGCTGCAGGCCTCACCCGGCGCAAAGGAGAGGTCATTGCAGCCGCCGCAGGCGTTCTCCGCAGGGGCGCTGCATCGGGTCGATTCCAGCCCTGCATCGCAGATGTAGCTGCCGGCGCCACAGGCCGTTCCGCAGCTCACGCCCGGCGCCTGCGCAAGCGGCGCGCAGCCGCCGCAACCGTTCACGGCAGGCGCGTCACAGTAGGTTGCGTCGAGCCCCTCCGCACAACGGTAGAGGCCGGTTCCACAAGCAGTGGCGCACTCCACGCCGGGGCCCTGCAAGAGCTCCGCGCAGCCGCCACAGGCGTTCACCGCTGCGTCGCCGCTGCAGGCCACCGTCTCGGTGCCGTCACAGGCCCAGCTGCCCACGCCGCAGGTCGTCGTGCAGGCCTCACCCGGGCTGCCCGCCAACGTGGTGCAGCCTCCGCAGGCGTTCTGCGCGGGCGACGAGCAGCTGCTCCCGCCTGCGCCATCGCAGGTGTAGGTGCCCGGACCGCACTCCGTCACACAGGCCTCGCCTAGCGCGTTGTCTAGCGGGCCGCAGCCACCGCAGGCGTTGGCGCTCACATCGCTGCACCGTACGGCGTCGGCGCCGGCACAGCGCCAGAGTCCGTCGCAGCCGCAGGCCGAGCCCGGTGCGCTGTCGAGTGTGGCGCAGCCGCCGCAGCTGTTCGGAAGGTCCGCGCCGCTGCAGAGCACTGCCTCTGCGCCATCGCAGACAAAGCTCCCGCCGCCGCAGCTGCCGCAGTCCGTGCCGGGCTCCGCGGCGAGCGATCGGAGGCCACCACAGCTGTTCCGCGGGATGCCACTGCAGTCGCACGAGAGAGCGTCCGCCCCGTCACAGACCGACGCGCCTGAGAGGTCAGTTCCGTCACAGGCGCATGCACGCCCGGGTTGCGTCGGCAGCACGGCACAGCCGCCGCAGGCGTTTGTCCGCGAGGCGCCACGGCAGGCCGCCTCGCCGCTCACGCACTGGACCACGCCGCCGCAGCCGCAGGAGGCGCCCACTGCAACATCAGCACAGGGGTCAACGAAAGTCGTGTCGGAGGTCGTATCGAAGCCGCCACTGGTGTCAGCTGTCTCGGTATCCTCCAACACATCGCCCACAGCGTCGTTGCCCGTGTCGGTTGCATCTGCGGAAACGTCGACGCCCGTGTCGGCGGCGGGCTTCTTCTTGCTGCTGCCGCTGCAGGCCGCGAGCAGGAGCAGGAGCAACATCAGCATACACTGCAGGCGCGCAGACGACAGGCAAACACCCCGCTTCGCAGCCCGTTGCTCCGGATTTGTCGCCAACATGAACATCACCATCTCCGCTCAACCTCCCGAAACCTACGCAAATCCGCCACTAGGCAACGAACAGCTTACTCCGACCCTGCCGATGCTTCCAAATGACCACTCGGCGAGGCCCCCACGATACCGCTTGATCGACCTCCGCGACAAGTTTCGTCGCAGGTATTCGGCGCGCTACTCCTCGCCCTCTTCCTCGTAGCCCTCTTCGTCGTCGCCCTCACCGCCCTCCTCGAGTGGTGCACCCGCCCGCTCCAGCTTTTCAGGCACCGTCGTGCGCACATCCTCATCGCCCTCCCCGGCATTCCAGTAGGCCATGCGCCACTGCTCGATCGCCTCCTCCTTCTGGCCAAGCGCCCAAAGGATATCGCCGAGATGGTCGAGCAGCACAGCCCCCGCACCCGCTAGCTCGATGGCGCGGCGCGCGAGCGGCTCCGCCTCCGCAAACCGTCCCATCCGGAAGTAGACCCAGGACAGGGAATCGAGAATGCCGCCGTCGTCAGGCCGCAACCGTTGCGCCCGTTCGAGATAGCCGAGTGCCTTTGGCAGTTCGAGGTTGCGTTCGGCGAGGCTGTAGCCGAGCTGGTTGAGGGCCAGCGCGTTCGACGGGTCGATCTCGATCACACGCTCCAGCAGCGGTCGCGCATCGTCGAAGAGACCTGCCGCCTCAAAGGCCGCAGCCGAGGCCAGCACCATCGCCTCGTTGCGGCTTCGCGTTGCGAGCGCTGCAGCCACAAAACAGCGGAGCAGCTCGGGCCGCGCAGTCTCCCGCACCCGCGACACCGCGTCAGCGTAGCGGCGGACGTTTCCGCCGACGCGTCCAGCGAGCGCTGTCAGGGTTTCACAAGCCGATCCCGGCCCACGCTGGGCCTCCACCGCTTGGAGCTGCGCGAAGCCGACGGTCACTGCAATCGACTCGCGATAGCGCGCCGCGACAGGCGCGGCGACCGACATCAACTCTGCCAGGCTGCCCTGCTCCAACAAGAGCCCCATCAGCTCACCGGCGTAGGCCTCTGAGCCGGCTTCTGCAGCCTGCTTGTAGAAGCCCGCCGCCAGCTCATGGCGCCCCTCGCGCCGCTCCACCTCTCCCAGGCAGCCCCAGCCGTTCGCGGCGCGCGGATAGGCCTTCGTCCAAGCATGGCAGGCGACCCGCTCCGCATCGGCGCCCGCGCGGCCCGCTACCTGGCGCCACTGCTGAAAGAAGCGCTCCGGCGCCCCTTCGGACGACACGGCGGAGAACAGCGCAACCGTCGCCTGCACGCTCCCCTTCCGCTGCACATAGGGGAACTCTACCAGCGCCAGCTCCCAGGGAGCGGCACCCAAACCACCCGCGATCTTCAGCTCCCGACGCGCATCATCCGGCTTGTCGGAGAAGAAGAGCGCCTCCGCATAGGCCATCCGCAGTCCGGCATCTTCGCTAGCCGCAGCCACGGCCTTTTCGAGCGCCGCAAGCTGGTCGCCACGCCTGTTTCCGAACCGCGCCAGCTCCCCCTCCAGCACATGCTGAACCGCCTCCGCGGAGACATCTATGCGCGCCGCGACGGGCTCTTCCTCGCTGACTGCAGCGTCACGACCGCCGCAGCCGGCGAGCAGCGCCGCGACCGCCATACATCGCAGCGCCCGGAGACCAAACTCAGGCAATCTCAGCACCCGAAGCAGGCGACTCGCAGGCCACCCTCAGCCCCAGATCGGCGATCATCTCGTGGTCCTTTGCCGCGTTCCAACCGCGCGTCGTCAGGTAGTTTCCCACCATCGTCGAGTTGGCCCCCGACGAGAACATAAGCGGCTGCAGGCTGCGCAGATTCACCTCGCGTCCGCCCGCTACCTTGATCTCCATCTGTGGCAGCAACAGCCGGAAGAGCGCGATGCAGTGGAGCACCTCGAGCGGCTCCATCGGCTCCATCTTCTCGAGCGGCGTGCCGTCGATCCGGTGCAGGAAATTCATCGGCACGGTGTCAACGCCTACACCGCGCAGCTCAAGCGCCAGGTCGACCCGGTCTTCCCAGCTCTCGCCCATCCCGAAGATGCCGCCCGAGCAAACCATAATCCCTGCCGCCTTCAGATACTTCAGCGTGTTGAGGCGCTCGTCGTAGCTGTGGGTCGTGCAGATCTCGCCGAAGTAGCGCCGCGACGTCTCGAGGTTGTGGTTGAACTCACCGAGACCAGCCTCCTTGAGCATGACGGCAATCTCGGGCTCGTAGATGATGCCGAGCGAGGCATCGGGCTGCACCTTGCCCTCGGCCTTGATGCGCCGCACCGACTCGAGCACCGTATCGAGGAACGCGCCCCTGGTGAGCGCTTTGGTTGCGGTCACGATGCCGAACCGGCCCGCGCCTTCGCGCGCTGCACGCTCCGCCGCGATCTCCATCTCGATTGGGTCGAGCAGCGGGTAGGTCTGGATGCCTGTGTCGTAGTGGCGGGACTGCGCGCAGAACTTGCAGTCCTCGGGGCAGTGTCCCGACTTGGCATTGATGATGCCGCAGAGGTGGACCTCGTCGCCCACCTGCTCGTGCCGCACCCGGTTTGCCAGCGCGTATAGATCCCACAGGTCGATACCCGAGAGCCGTGTCGCCTCCAGCGCGAGCTCGCGCGAGATGCCACCGGATGCATAGTCATGGCTCCGGAGAGCCTCGAGGGTCGGATGAACGGTCGGCATTACTTCACTCCCAGCGCTGCAGCGCGAATCGACTCAATCTCTGCGACAGACTTCGGCACACCCGTGGTCATTACACGCGGCCCTGCCTCTGTGACCACAACATCGTCCTCGATGCGGATGCTGATACCGCGGAAGGCGGGCCGAACCCCGAGGTTGGATGCGCTCAGGTAGAGGCCAGGCTCAATCGTCACGACCATGCCGGGGCGGTAGACGAAGGCTCGGTTCCCACGCTCAAGGTAGGTGCCCACATCGTGAACATCGAGGCCCAGGTAGTGGCCGGTTCCATGCGGAAAGTACTCGCCAATGCCGCCCGTGATCGTCGCCTCAGCGGCGGCCGGCTCCAGGATGTCGGAAGCACGGAGCAGCTCCGCGAGGCGCGCCGTGGTCTTCTCATGCACCTCTTGGTTGGTCGAGCCGACCTGCACCAGCGTGATGGCGTATTCCTGTGCGGCGAGTACCACCTCGTAGACGAGCTTCTGTGCCGGCGTGAAGGCCGCGCCTACAGGATAGGTCCGCGAAATGTCACCCGCGTAGCCCAGCACCTCGGCGCCCGCGTCGACCATGACCAGCTCGCCATCGGCGAGCGTCGCATCGTTGGCCTCGTAGTGCAGCACATAGGCCCGGTCGCCGCCCGCCACGATCGAGTTGAAGGAGGGGCAGGAGGCCCCCTCACGCTTGAAGGTCAACTCGACGATGCCCTGCAGCTCCGCCTCGTTCATGCCCGGCCGAACCGCCTTCATACCGGCCAGATGACCCGCTGCCGACACGCGTGCGGCCTCTGCCATCACCTCGAGCTCATCCGCCTGCTTGAACATGCGAAGCCGGTGCAGAATCAGCTCGGCATCCGAGACCTCGGAGGGTCCGCTGCGCGCCCGGCGACGCCCCTCGCGGCAGCTCCCGAGAATCGCGATGACCGTGCGGTCGTAGGCCTCATCATTGCCGAAGGTGAAGTGAAGGCGGTCCACCGAGGCGATCAGCGAAGAGAGCTCCTCGTGCATGGTAGCGCTGCTGTAGGCCTTGTCTGCGCCCAGCTTCTCGGCCGCGCCCTGCAGCCCCAAGCGGATGCCGTTCCAGCGCTCTTCCGCCGGCTTGCTCTCACGAACGAAGAGGTGAAACGGCTCGGCGCCGGGCACCGTGCTCAGGAAGATGGCGGACTCGGGCTCGGTGAGCCCTGAAAGGTAGTAGAGGTCCGACGAGAACCGGTAGTTGTAGTGGGTGTCGCGGCTGCGAATCTTCTCGCGCGCGCCGAAAACCAGCAGCCCTGCGTTGGGCCCCATCTCTTTCATCACCGCCGCGCGGTTTCGCGCGAAATCAATCGTCAACATCGGAGTTCCTCTTCATGCTGAGCGGCCTCACCTTTCGCCCCCGTCTCTAACGCCGGAACCATCCAGTTCCAAGAGCACCACATCGATACCGGACCGAGATCCAGGACCTGCCTTGTTCGTACCGGCGGCGTGACAGGCGGAGGCCGGATCCTGAAATGGAAACGGCAACCACGATTGACGATCAAGCACGGGCTAAGTAACAATTTAGGCTTCATTCCGCTCCCCGAAGACGCAGCCGTGAACATCCTTGTCGTGACAAAGGATGCCCGTTCCGGAAGCGGGCCTGGCAGGAACATTGTGGCGACCCTGTCCGCCCTGCTGCGGTACTCCTCCACAACCATCACACTCGTCTCCGAGACCATGGGCGACGACATCGAAGGGACCGCTGGTCCGCGATTCCGTTGGGAGTCAGACTTCCATCCGAAGACCGTCTCCAAATGGCCCGCGTCGCTTGCCACCCTGAAGCGCGCCGCCAAAGGCTCCGATGTGATCTGGGTTCCCGCAAACCTGAGTTCGCTCCTGCTCGCGCAGAGCGTCAGAACGGGCCGGCCCCTGCTTTGCGGCCCCAATGTCAGCCCCCTTCCCCACCGTCGTCAAGACGCCCCGGGACGAATCGAAACCGAACTGCTCTGCGACGCTTGGGTGGAAGCATCCGTAGACCGACTCAGGCACGTAAGTCGACATGCCGCTCCGAACCGACTCCTGCAGATTCCGCATGCGCTCTCGCCCGACCAATTCAGCCCTGCGTTTCGTGACGGGGAATTCTGGCGTCGACATGGGTTGACAGGGGCAGGCCCCGTATCGCTCTACGTCGGAATGGACACCCAGCGCAAAGGCCTGACGCATCTCCTTGACGCGCTTGAAATGGTCAACCGCGACCGGGCAGTGCCGGTTCAGTTTGCCGCGGTCGGTCAGATCGGACCCGAAAATCAGGCGCGGATCGATTCGCTCCCGTGGATGGTCGCTCCGGGCTCTTTCTCAGGTTCCGAACTCTCGACCGCCTTCGCTTCTGCCGACTTTTTGGTTACTCCCAGCAGCTGGGAGAACTGTCCGTTTGTACTCCTGGAGGCGCAGGGCTCAGGCATACCCTCCATCTGCGGGAACCGCGGCGGGATGCCGGAAATCATCTCGAATGGCGAGACAGGAATCGTGGTCGACATCGCATCTGACCGGGATGGGCTTCATGTCCCCGAGACGCCTGGCAGGCTCGCCGAGGCGATTGTTCGGCTCGCCGACGATCCAGCTCTCCGAGCAAGGCTGGGACATGCCGCGCGTCAGCGGGCGGTGCGCGAGTTCAGCCTGCCGAGGCTAGCGCGAGACATGATGGATGCATTCGAGCAATTGAAGGGCACCGCACCGTCCGTGTAGGGGAACCGCAACGTCCGTCAAAGAGGTAACCGTGTCACACCCTCCCCTCGCCCTCGTCTCCGGTGCCACCAGCGGCATCGGAGAGGCCACCGCCCTCCTCCTCGCCCAACGCGGCTGGACCGTCGCAGCCACCGGCCGCAGACAGGACCGCCTCGCCGAGCTCGCTGCCAAGGCCCCGGCTGGCTCCATCCACACCTTCGCCGCCGACCTCACCGACGACGGCGACGTCGAGCGCCTCCTTGCAGCGGTCACAACACGCCTCGGTCCGCTCCGCGGCCTCGTTAACGCTGCGGGAATCCTCGAAGGAGGCTCGCTCGAGAAGGCCTCCATCGACTCCTTCGACCGGGTCATGAACATCAATGTGCGCTCGGTCGCGCTGCTCACCAAGGCGGCGCTCCCCGCCCTCCGGCAGACCGGCGCGGGCGCCTCCATCGTCAACGTCTCGAGCGTCACTGGCACCCGCTCCTTCCCCGGCATCTTCGCCTACTGCGTCAGCAAGGCGGCGCTCGACCAGATGACACGCTGCCTCGCCCTCGAACTCGCCGCAGAGGGAATCCGCGTCAATGCGGTCAACCCCGGCGTGGTCGTCACCGAGCTCCATCGCGCCTCTGGCATGGATGACGCCGCCTACGCTGCCTTCCTCGAGCGGAGCCAACAGACCCATCCCATGGGCCGCGTCGGCCAGGCCGACGAGGTCGCAGAGGCCATCGTCTGGCTCCTCTCCGACGCCACCGGCTGGATCACGGGCGCAACCCTCCCCATCGATGGCGGCAGACACCTTACCTGCGCCCGATGACCCTCGAAGTCCCCGACCACCGCCTCGCCATCTGCCGCCGCTGCCGGAACAGCGAACGCATCGCGGCGGGCGCAGACGGCGCGCAGCTCCTCCTCGACCATGCCCGCGCACGGGGGACCACGCCCGATGGGCACCCCTTCCACGCACGGCTGAGCCACTGCCTCAACTCCTGTGACGCCGGTCACACCGTCCGCGTCGAGTGGCAGAGCTGGGAGTTCGCCTTCGTCGGCATCCGCACCCTTGAAGAACTCGACGAGGTCATCGACGCCCTGGCAGAAATCGCGGCGCAGAAGGCCCCCGACCATCTCCGCAAGCGGCTCTACCAAGTCTGGCACGCTGGTCGCCTCCAGTTCCATGCCGGCCTCCGCCCGCCGATTGGTTGACGCGCACCAAACCCTGCGCCACGATCGACCACCCTTCAACGAACGACCTCGTGGCACCATGACCCAGTCCGACGCGCGACATCACCTCTTCTCCTTCGACGCCAGCCTCGAGGCCGCCAACGACCTCCGCGCACGCGGCTTCGGACGGCCCGACATCTGCATCGTCCTCGGCTCCGGACTGGGCTCCCTCGCAGAGCGGGTGAACATCACCGCGGAGGCCGCCTACCGCGACATTCCCCACTTCCCTACGAGCTCGGTAGCGGGCCACCGCGGGCGGCTCCTCTTCGGTACACTCGCAGGCCGCTCCGTCCTGCTCATGGATGGCCGCGTGCACGCCTACGAGGGCTACGGCGCCGACGACGTCGTCTTCCCTGCCCGCGTCATGTGGCAGCTCGGCGGCCGCATCCTCCTCGTCACCAACGCGGCCGGCGGCATCAAGTTCGGCTCATCGCCTGGCGACCTCATGCTCATCGAAGACCAGATCAACCTCACCGGCCGCAACCCCCTCATGGGCCACAACGACGACCGCTGGGGCACCCGCTTCCCCGACATGTCGGAGGCCTACGATGCCGAGCTGCGCGACATTGCCCGCGCCAGCGCCGAAGCCCAAGGCGTCCCCCTCACCCAGGGCGTCTACGTGGGGCTCCTCGGACCGACCTACGAAACCCCCGCAGAGATCCGCATGCTCCGGAATCACGGCGGCGACGCGGTCGGCATGAGCACCGTCCTCGAGGTCATCGCCTGGCGCCACCTCGGCACCTCCGGCGCAGGCCCGCGCGGCCGCGTCCTCGGCATCTCCTGCATCACCAACCTCGCCTCCGGCATGCCGGGCGCCGTCCTCTCACACCACGACGTGCAGGAGGTCGCGAACCGCAGCCGCGACCGCTTCTGCAACCTCGTACAGGGCATCGTCGAGCGCCTCGAGGTGACGCCATGAGCCGTCCCACCGCCCAGCAAGAAGCAGAGCTCTACGCCGCCGCGAAGGCCGCCATGCAGCTCGCGCACGCCCCCTACTCCAACTTCCTGGTGGGCGCGGCGCTGCTCTCGGCAACCGGCCGCATCTACGCCGGCTGCAACATCGAGAACGCCAGCTATGGCGCCACCATTTGCGCCGAGCGCAACGCCATCTCCGGCGCCGTGATGGCTGCAGACAAAGAGCTCATCGCCGTGCTCGTCATCACCGCGACCGAGTACCCCACCTTCCCCTGCGGCATGTGCCGGCAGGTGCTCGCCGAGTTCAACCCGGCGATGCTCGTCATCTCGACCACGGTCGACGGTGGACGGGCGGAGCAGTCGCTCGCAACGCTGCTGCCCTCCAACTTCAGCCAGCAAGATCTCGCGGCCGCGAGCGCCCTCAAGCGATAGCGCCACTTGTGACCCGGCGGGGCCGCGGGTACCCTCGCTCCATCATCTCTGGAGGGTCCCTTGAGCCATCTCAATGCATCGCGCGCATCGCAGCCTTCCGTCGTTCTCGACGCTCTCCGGTGCGACGCCGAAACGGTCTGGTTCGAGCGCCTCTCTGCCGCCTTTGATGGCCCCGGCGCGCCGCCGGCACCCGCACCGAACCCCGACCTTCGCGCCACCCTCATGGGCACCGCGCAGCGCCTCACTGCGGCCGCCTCGCCGCAGCTCGCCGATGCGCTCGCTACCGCAGCAGCGCGCCTCGGCGTTACGCAGCCCGTCGAACTCTACGCTGGCGCCGACGCCGAAGACCCTGCGCTGCTCCTCGCACCTGCGCCGCTGCTCCTCCAGATCCCGGCCTCGGTGCTCGGCCTCTTCGACGAACAGGCCGCCGTCGCCTACCTCGGCCACCAGCTCGGCCACCACCTGCTTCACGGCCTCGCCTCCGGCGCAGCGGTCGCCGCCAACCGCGCCCACAGCTGGCTCCTCGATGAACGGACCACCGCGCCACCTGCCGCCGCTGCCTACCTGCTCGCCCGCGAGATCTCGGCCGACCGCGCCGCGCTCGCCGCGACGCGCTCGCTGAAGGCCGTCGCAACGCAGTTCCTCGCGATGCAGTCGGGACTCGAGGCCTCTGCCGTCGCAGGCGATGTGGATGGCCTCCTCCGCCAGTGCAACGAGCTCGTCAACGCGCTGCTCGCAGGAACCGGAGAGCCGCCCGTCGGCAGCGAATCCTACCTCCGCCTATGGGCCCTCGAGCGGTTCGCCGAAACCCCCGCCGGCGCTGCGGCTACGGGCGGCAAAGCCACCGCACAGGCTGCTGTGGTAGAGCAGCAGATCTCCACCCTCGTGGAGCGTTACGCAGCCTCCCTCCAGGTGGCCGGCGAGCCCGCAAAGGGCTCCACCGACCTCAAGGAGTTCGCGCTCGCAGCCGCCGTCCTCGCCTCCGAAGCAGACGGCGATCTCGAGGCCTCCGAACAGGCCCCGCTCGAGGCCGCCTTCGCCTCCCTCGTCCCCGACTGGCGCACCTACCTCGACCCGGCCGTCGCATCGCGCCGACTCAGCGAACTCGCGCCCATCGCCGCCGTCGCATCGACTGACCAGAAGCTCGGCATCCTCTCGCTCCTCTCCCACATCATCCTCGTCGACGGCAAAGCAACCAAGCGCGAGCTCACCCGCATCTACCAGATCGGCGACCTCATCGGCGCCGGCGATCTCTACCGCAGCTCGCTGCCTCCCATGCTCGGCGAGCTCACCGTCGAGGCCGACGACGAGAGCAAGCCCTCCGCCGTCCAGATCCCGCCGCGCGCCAGCGAGAGCTCCAACGCGCTCGATGCCCACCTCTTCAGCATCGGTCGGCGCGGCGGCGGCCTCACCACCCTCCGCCGGCTCATGCGGCTCCTGGGCGGCTCCACCCGCGAGGCGCTGCTGACCGTCATGGAGGGCTCGCTCCGGCACTACAACCTCCGCACCCCCGCCGACCTCAAGACGCTCGACCTCGACACCCCCTTCACCGTCGAACTCATCCATCCCGCACCCGTCGTTGCAGCGGCCGCCGCCTCGCTCGAGCCGGCACGCGAGCAGCTCCGCCGCGGCGTCCTCCGACTGCGCGACGAGCTGGTCTCCGGCGATGGCCGTTCGCCCTCCGTCAGGCTCCGCGTCGCAGGCCGATTTGCCGTCGACCTCTCCGAGCTCGACGCCATCTCCGAGGGCCTCTCCGAGCGCATCCTCGCCTTCGCAAAAGTCGCCCATCCCGCCACGCTCGTCGAGGCTGCAGAGGTGGGCCGCGCGGGCGCCGCCGCGAAGGTCGCAAGCCGCATCAAGGCCCTCTATCGCGAGCACCGCGCCAGGCTCGAGGAGTCCGGCGCCTGCGAACTCTACCTCGGCTATCCCTTCCTCACCGGTTCGGCAGGCGGCTACGATGTCCGCGGCCCGCTCGTCCTCTATCCAACCGACCTCGTCGTCGACGACCGCGGCGGCCGCTCCTGGAGCCTTGTCGCCCGCGAAGACGAACTCCCCGTCGCAAACCAGGCGCTCCTCCGCCTCCTCTTCTCCAAGCTTGGATACGCGCTGCCAGATGCGCTCATGGAGAAGTTCCACACCCTCGCCGCACAAGACTCCGACGCCCTCCTCGCCGAACTCGCCGTCGTCGGCCTCTCGGCCAAGCCGCTCTCGGGAACGCTCACGCCCCTCCGGCCCTGGTCCGAGGCCTCCGGCAAAGGCGCTGCGCTTGAGATTGAGGAGGCCGCCGTCCTCGGCCTCTTCCCACAGTCCGGCTCCGACCTCCTGCAGGACTACAACGGCCTCCTCGACGCACTCTCCGACCCCAACCAGAACGCGCCCGCGCTCCTCGGCGTCGCAGGACTCGTCCTGCCGCCACACCTCCGCGAAGCACTCGGCGTCGAAGAGCCGCTCGGCATCGCGCCGACCGACATCGAACCCGTCGTCTATGCCGACCCCAGCCAGCTCGCCGTGCTCTCGCGAACCCATGAGACGCGGGCACTCGTGGTCGACGGCCCGCCGGGAACAGGAAAGAGCCAGGTCATCGTCAACCTTGTCGCCGATGCGCTCGCGCGGGGCTGCCGCGTTGCCGTCATCTGCGAAAAGCGTGCCGCACTCGATGTCGTGGCACACCGGCTCGAGAGCGTTGGCCTACGCCACCTCCTCGCCGTCGTGCACGACGTCTCCGACGACCGGAAGGCCCTCTTCGAACAGGTCGTCCGCCGCCTTGAGGCCCCGGCCGAACACAGCTTCCGCGACACACTCCACACACAGGCCACCAGCCTCGAAAGCGGCCTCTCGCACGAGCTTCGCGAACGGGGCGAACTCCTCGCGTTGCGCCACGCAGACGACCTCCCCTCGCTCGGAGAGCTCCATGCCGGACTCGCCGCACTCGACGAACTGACCGCCTTTGCGCCGGCAGCACTCGCCGACCTCACGCCGGCCGCAGCAGAGGCCCTCGCGCAGGCCGTCGCCGCCGTCCAACCGCACGCCACCCTCCTCGCCTCCTCGCCCCATCTGCAGCCCGGCGACGAGCGGCCCCGCGCCTCCTTCGCCTCCTCCTCTGCCACCGACTGGGAGACCCTCCGCGGCCGCATCAACGGCGTAGCTCAGCTCAACGAACAGGCCGACAGCCTGCTCCGCGCGACCGGCGTCGAGCCTGCCGCGGCTGCCGCACGCCTCCCCGCGCTCCACGCCGCAGTCGCCGTCGCACGCGCGCTCGACCTCCCCGCCGAACAGCTCTTCGCGGGACTCATCCTCCGGGCCTCTGCTGCAGGAAAGGCAGGCGGCAGCGGTGCCTGGCTGCAGGCTGCGGGCACTGCAAACCACCGCTCCATTCCCGAGGGGCTCGCCACCTGGGAGCAGGCCGCCGAGGCCATCGACAGCACGCCGCAGCCCGTCTTCGCGCAGGAGACCGACGAGGCCCGCACCATGCTCCCCGTCGCGCTCGCCACAGCCCCTGCCTGGTACCGCTGGCTCCTTCCCTCCTGGTGGTCCGCGCAGGCCGCCATGCGGCGCTGGCTCGCGACGGAGTGGCCCGAACGGGCCGCCGAACCTGTCACCGCCACCCTCCTGCTCGAGGTCCGGCGCCGCCTCGCCGCCAGCAACGGCTGGCGCGCACTCCGGGGCGTCTACCAGACACTCGGCGGCGAGCTCGTCCTGCCTGCCTCCCGCGACGAGGCCCGCGCGCAGGTCGTCATTCTCTCCGCCACCCTCTCGCAACTCAGCAGCCTCGAACCACACCGCGAAGCGCTCATAGCACTCGACCTCTGGCCCGCGGCCAGCGTCGTCGGCATTGGCGCTTGGCGCAGCCGGCTGCTGCAACTCAGCGAGGCGCTTACCCTCCTGCAGCAGGCCGCCACCGAGCGCGCCGCACTCCAGCGGATCTTCCCCACGCTAGGCGAATCCGCGACACCGCAGGCACTACGCGACCTGGCCGCCATCGTCGCTACGCAGGGACGCGCCATCAGCGCAGCAGACCGTTCCATCGCCGCGGCGACTGCGCTCCACCCCACCGCACGGCCACTCGTGGCACGCCTCTCCAACCAGCACGCCCAAGCCCCTGCAGCCGCATGGCGCTCCGCCATTTTGCGCGGCTGGGCGCAGGCGCAGGTCGACAGCATCACGGCCCGCGAACCGGGCGTCGCAAGCCTCGACAACACCACCAGCCTCGGCTCGCTTGAGTCCGCCGAGGCACGTCTCCAGGCGCTCACCGCGGAGCTCACGGGCAGCGCCGCACAGCGGGTTGTCGCGCTCCGCAACGAGGCCCCGCTCCTGCAGGTCATCGACGCCGAAAAAGGCAAGCGCCGCACCGAGCTCCAATCCACCAAAGAGGGGCTCCTCAAAGAGGCGCGCAAGCAGCGCAGCCGCATGCCGCTCCGCACCTTCGTCCGCACCTATGCAGAGGCCGGCCTCTTCGACCTCCTCCCCGTCTGGCTCGTCTCGCCCGAGACCCTCAGCGTCCTCTTCCCCCGCGAGCCCATCTTCGACCTCGTCATCATGGACGAGGCCTCGCAGTGCACCGTCGGCTCGGGCTTCCCGGTCCTGTTGCGCGGTCAGCGAGTCGTCATCGCCGGCGACGAGCACCAGATGCCTCCGACCAGCTTCTTCCAGAGCGCCGACGACCCCGAGGAGGTCCCCGAAGACGACCGCGAGTCACGCGAGCTCCTCGAGGGCGAATCGCTCCTCGTGCTCGCCCGCTCGCGCGTCCCACACATCGGCCTGCGCTGGCACTACCGCTGCCTCTTCGAAGAGCTCATCGCCTTCTCCAACCACGCCATGTATCAGGGCAACCTCTCCACCATCCCGGCGACCCGAAGTGCGGCTGCGCAGGCCCAGATCAGCTGGATCCAAGTCGACGGCGCAACCTACCTCGAGGGCGTCAACAAGGTCGAAGCGGAGCGGGTCGTCGACCTCGTCGCCAGCCTGATGGTCGACCGCCCCGGCGAGAGCCTCGGCGTCGTCACCTTCAACATCCAACAGCGCCAGACCATCCTCGATGCCCTCGATAGCCGCTGCGAATCCGACCCCCTCTTTGACCAGAACTACCGCACCGCGCTCGCACGCGAACGCATGGATGAGCGGCCCTTCGTCAAGAACCTCGAATCGGTTCAGGGCGACGAGCGCGACATCATCATCTTCTCGCTCGGCCATGCCCCGGCGCAGCGCAAACGCAAAGATGGAAACAGCGAACGCTACGTCCCCGCACGCTTCGGCCCGCTCGGCCAGAAGGGTGGCGAGCGCCGCCTCAATGTGGCCGTCTCACGCGCCAAACGGCAGATCTGCATCATCGCCTCCTTCGAGCCCACGCTGCTCTCCGTCGCCAACACCACCCACGAAGGCCCCCGCCTCTTCAAGGCCTTCCTCGAGTTCGCCTGGCACCTCTCCGCCGGCCGCAAGGCGCAGGCAGAACGCACCCTCGAACTCCTACGTGCCTACCGCCAGGCCGCCAAGCCCTCCGCTGCAAGCCGGCGCCCCGCCTTCCTCCACCCGCTCAAGGTCCAGGTCGCGCTTGCGCTCGAGGGGCTCGGACACACCACCCAGCTCGATGTCGGCACCTCCTCCTTCCGCGTCCCCGTCGCCGTCGTCGCCCCGGGCGACCCGCACAGCTACGCGCTCGGCATCCTCTGCGACGAGGGGAGCCAGGTCGAGTCGGCCCACGCACGCCACGTCCACACCCCGCAGGTCCTCGCGGCCCGCGGCTGGAAGACCCTCTCCATCAGCGCACGCGACTGGCACCGAGATCGCGACGCGGAGCTTGCCCGCATCACGGCCGCACTCGCCGCCCCCCGCTGAGTCGCCGGCCTAGGCCAGCTTCTCCGAGCAGAGCCAGCTCCATGCGATGATGGAGTTCTGCGGGTTCACGCCCAGGTTGGTCGGGAAGGTAGAGCTGTCGAGCACATAAAGGCCCGGCATCTCGTGCACCTGACCGTCGAAGCCTACCACGCTCCGCTTCCGGTCGGCGCCCATCACGGCGGTTCCGAACATGTGCGAGGCGATGCCGTGGTACCGGTTCGGGCTATTGTCGAGCTGGTCGAGCGCCTCCATCTGATCCGGATGGTCCATCCGCTTCGGAAGGCCGTGAACGCCCGGCATCACCGTCTTCGCGCCCGCTGCAAAGAGCATCTTCGCCATCAGCTTGAGCCCCCGCTTGAGCCGCACCACATCACCATCGGTCATGTCATACTTGATGCGCGTGCGCCCCATGAAGTCGCGGTAGATGCGGCCATGCGCCTCGGAGCGAACATGCACGCCCCAACAGGCCAGATGGCCCAAGCGCTCCACATTCTCCATCAGCTTCTTGCCGTAGCCGTCGAACCGCGCCGCCGCGTTGTCGAGCGGAATGGAGACCGTCTCGAACTTGAGCCGGTCGGTCCAAAGATGGGTCGACTCGTAGCCCTGCGTGACGCTCTCCCACATCCGTACCGGCTCTTCGAACTCACCGAGCAGGCTGATACCGGGGTGGCACTGGAACCGCTGACCCACGAGCCCGCTCTCCTTGCCGATGCCGCTCGCAGCGAGCAGCAGTGGCGTCTGGATCGCACTCGCAGCAAGCAGCACGGCCCGCCGCGCACGGAAGGTCGCCTTTGGCCCCTTCAGACGGTCCGGAGACGAGACGAACTGCGCCTCGACGAGCCCGGCCCGACCGTTCACCCGGACAATCTTCGAGACCCGGCACTCGGCGTAGAGCCGGGCACCCTTGCGGAGCGCGAAGGGCAGGTAGGTCTGATCCATGCTCTGCTTCGCCGCTGTCGGGCAGCCCTGAATGCAGCGCGACGACCCCTGGCAGCCCACCACGTTGCGGCGGATCGGGTTGTGCGAAAAGCCGATGGCCTGCAGCCCGTCGCGAAGCAGCGTGTTGTGACGGCCCAGCACCTCTTCGGGCGCCGGCGCAATCTGCAACTCCTGGTCGACCCGGTCGTAGATGCGGCTGAACTCCTCGAACGAGAGGTTCTCCGGCAGCTTGTGGTCACGCACCCACTCCGCATGCAGCTCCGGCTTCATGCGGTGGCAGATGGCGCCGTTCATCGTCGTCGTGCCGCCCACGCCCATGCCCTGAATGATGGGCAGGAAGAGCCGGCCCTCGGCCACCTGAAAGCCGCAGTCGCGCCACGAGCTCCGGAAGCCCGTCCAGACGTCGTAGCCCCGCTCCTTCACCGGAACATAGGGGCCCTCTTCCACCAAGATGACACTGTGACCGGCATCCGTCAGCACACGCGCCGCAGTCGCGCCGCCCGCGCCGCTGCCGATGATGACGAAGTCTGCCTCGTCCTCGATACGCGCCTGCCCCGACACCATCGAAAAGACCTGCATCCCATCGGGGATCCGCTTCGGCTCAGCCATGACGCTCGGTCTCCTCAACCCAGTTCGGAACGCGGAAATCCGGCCGCTCGATCCCCACCGCCCGCTGCACCTCGGCAGAGGAGCAGTAGGCCATCGACCCCATCATCTTGAACAGCGTCGGAAGCTCACGCAGCACGTAGATCGGCGACATCGAGACCTTCTCCAGCGCCGCAGACCGGCGCTCTTCGGAGAGCATGCCGAGCGGTACCGGAAGCGCGAAGGCGAGCAGCGGCGTGAAGAGGTAGACAGCCCAAATTCCGAGGCGCATCCCGAACATCGTGAACGGCGGTCCCACCCGGAACACATCGGTCACAAAGGCCTGCGTCGTCCGAAGCTCGCTCGCCTTCCATGGCAGCGTCGCAACGCCCCCTGAGAAGGTCGCGTCGAACACCGTCAATATCCATCTCCGCTCAAACGAGAAGAGCTTCATGTAACCACCTCGGAATCCACCGGAACCCGAGTGAACTAGCAACGACCCCCGCTTATGACTAGCGGGTCGGTTTTGTTATTTTGCCACAATCGGGGCCAGTTCCGATCCGACCTAGCGGACGATGCGACCCGCGTCGTAGACCATGACCTCAATCAGCGGCTTGCGCTCGAGCTCCCGCCGGAGGGCACCCATGACCGCCCGGCGGATCGCCTCTGCGATGGCCGGCTGGCTCCGGCGCGATTCGCGGTCGAGTTTACCGAAAGCGGTCCCTGCCGCCTCTTCGGCAAGCTTGAGGATCTCGTCCACCTCTTCTGCCACACCCATCGCAGACAGATGGGGCCCATCGAGCAGCTCTCCGCGCCGCAGATCAACGGCCACAAAGATCGTCATCACCCCGCGGCGCGCCAGCCGCCGACGCTCCCGCATCGCCTGGCCGTCGACAGGGCCGAGCGCCGTGCCGTCGATCGCGATCCCGACCGCGTGGCGCCGGCCGATGACCTTGGCACCCTTGGGCGCAATCTCCAGCACATCGCCGTTGTCGAGCACATGGGCCTCTTTGACGCCCAGCGTGCGGGCAAGCTCCGCGTGGCGCTTCAGGAAGCGATGCTCACCATGCACCGGCACGAAAATCTTCGGGCGCAGACACTCAATCATGAGCTGCTGCTCGTCGCGGTAGGCGTGGCCCGAGACATGCACGCTCCGCTCATCCTCGAGGAAGCGGGCGCCGCGGCGGGCGAGCATGTTGCGGATCCGGCTCACCCCCTTCTCGTTTCCGGGGATGACCCGCGACGAGAAGATAACCAGGTCGTTCGGCGTCACTTCGAACGAGCGCATCTCGCCCGTCGCAAGCTTGTTCATGGTCGCGCGGCTCTCGCCCTGGCTGCCCGAGCAGAGCAGCAGCAGCTGATTGCGCGGCAGGTCGCGCGCGCTCTCGATGGAGGCGATGATGCCCTCATGAGGCAGCCGCAGCAGTCCGAGCTCGCGCGCAATGCCCACCAGCTTCTCCATCGAGCGGCCCAGAAGCACGACCACGCGGCCCGTCTCTGCAGCAATGTCGCAAAGCGATTGGACACGGAACAGATTGGTCGAAAAGAGCGACACGAAGACCGCCTGATGGGCCTCCGTGATGGCGACACGCAACCCTTCGCGGGCCTCGCGCTCCGAGCCCGAACTCCCCGACCGCTCCACGTTGGTGGAGTCGGAGAAGAGCACCTGCACGCCCTCTTTGCCGAGCTCACGGAGCCGCTTCAGATCGGCCGGCGGCTCGTTGAGGGGGTTGGCATCGAGCTTGAAGTCAGCCGTGTGTACGAACAGTCCCGAGGTGGTGCGGATGGCCAGCGCACAGGTCTGCGGGATGCTGTGGTTCACATGGATGGCCTCGATTTCGAAGGGCCCCACCTTGAACCGGCTCCCCGCCTCGAACTTGCGGATGACCACGCCGTCATCGAGGTCACGCTCCTGCAGCGTCGCCCGGATCATCTCGGCTGCGAGCGGCGGTGCGTAGATGGGCAGATCGATCTGCTCAAGCAGATAGGGCACCGCGCCGATGTGGTCGAAGTGGCCGTGGGTGATGACGAGCCCTGCGATGCGGGTCTCGTTCTCCACCAGCCAGTCGAGATCCGGCATCACCAGCTCAACCCCCAGCGTCTCCTCGTCCGGGAAGGTCATTCCGCAGTCGATGATCAGCAGCATCCCGTCCTGCTCGAGGACGGCACAGTTCATTCCAATTTCACCAAGGCCGCCAAGGGCGGAAAATCGTACGGGATGTGCCAAGTGTAGGTCTACTTCCGAGACGCTCGCGCGTCGTGCACGGGAAGCGTAACGCGACCCTTAATTCTGAACTTCTGTGCCAAGCCCTGCTCGGCCACCAGCGCGCGACGCTTCGCCCGCGCGGGCGCTGCGTTGATCTCTTCGCCGAACTCCGCGCGCACCTCCGACTCGATCTGCTGCGGGATGTCGATGAAGACCTCGCGGTAGCTGTCGCACATCGGGCACTCCATGTGGGGTTGACCGCCCTCGAGCACGAAGCCGCAGGAGCCACAGCACCAGATCAATGCCTGCGAATAGGACGACTGCGTCATGACTTCACCTTCCATAAAAACCTGAGGGCGCAGCGACCTACGGCGCGCCCGAACCTGCGCCCGAACCCTCGCCCGAACCGGCAGACGAGCCTTCGCCTGAACCGGCAGCCGAACCCTCGCCCGAACCATCAATGCTGCCAACAACCAACACCTGCGTCGTCGCCGAACCTTTCGCGCCACGGTCGTCGATGGCCGAAACGACCACCTCGTAGATCCCGCCGCGACGGAAGGAGTGGTAGGCCCGCGGCCCCACGGAGAGCTCCTCCGGCGACTCATCGCCCCAGACAAAGCTCCAGCTCACAACGCGACCATCGATATCGTAGGAGTCGACCGCGTCAAAGAGGCCCGACTCACCCGCCGCGAGCGTCGCAGGGCCATCGACCACCGCCACGGGCCGAGCATTGTCGCCCTCCGCTCCGCCACCACCACCGCTGTCATCGCAGCCGGCGAGCAGCAGCAGAAGTACGAACCCTGCGCCGGGCCGCATCACGCCTCACCCCGCTTCACATACTTGCCGAGGAAGAGGCCAACCTTGGCCCAAGCCTCGTCGGTGATGAACTCCGGCTTCGTCATGTTGGCGAACTGCAGCGCCGAAGAGGCCTCCGAGGTGGCCTCCTTCTCGAGCGGAATCGTCGCGATGACACGCTTCAACACCGCCCGCACCTTGGTCACGTTGGCATGCACATTTGCCATCACCGAGTTGATGTCCACATGGTCTTCATCAGTCCAGACATCGTAATCGGTTGCGAGGCAGATCGAGGCGTAACACATCTCCGCTTCACGGGCGAGTTTGGCCTCCGGCAGCGCCGTCATGCCAATGATGCTCGCGCCCCACGACCGGTGGAGCTCCGACTCCGCCTTCGTCGAGAAGAGCGGCCCCTCCATACAGACATAGGTGCCGCCGTCGTGATGGGTAACTCCCTCTGCCGCGCAGGCCTCAAGCAGCACCGACCGCAGGTCGGGGTGGAAGGGATGGCTGAAGCCCACATGCACCGCGAGGTCGTCGTAGAAGGTGTCGACCCGGTTGCGGGTCCGGTCGATCGCCTGGTCGGGAATCACGAAGTGGCGGGGCTCGATCTCGCGCCGCAGCGAACCCACCGCCGACACCGTCGCCAGCCAGAAGACGCCGAGCGACTTGAGAGCCCAGATGTTGGCGCGGACCGGAATCTGCGTCGGGTTGTAGCGGTGACCGCGGCCGTGACGGGGAAGAAAGGCCACCTTCCGATCGCCCAGCAGGCCAATCACGATCTTGTCGGACGGCATCCCGAAGGGCGTCTCGATCGTCACCTCGTCGAGGATCTCCAGACCGTCGATCTCATACAGCCCCGAACCGCCGATAATGCCAATTTTCACATCGCTGTGCATCATCTCTCGCTCCAATTCCCGTGCATTCCTGCGTGCGGCGGCGGGATACTCCCTCCGCGCCGTTCGGTAAAGTCGTGCGCTCAAATGGCAGCCAGGCGACCGCCCAAAATTTGCTTCGCCTCTCCTGATCCCTAACGTGGCGGACGATCGTCAAACCCTCGCGACGGACGCATGCTCTATCCCGCATCACAGCCCACTCCGCCTGAACGCTCGAGCGCTGCCTCCGAGAGCGAAGGCAGAGCCATCTGGGTGGTTGGTTCCATCGAGACCTCCGTCGCCGTCCAGCAGGCCGTAAGCCGCATCGCTGGCTCTGTTGCGCCAAGCCGCGTCCTCCGATTTGACGACACCGTTCGGCTCGACCTCGACACCGCCACGGCAGAGGCCACGCTGCTCGTCCTCGACATCAGCGCGGCCTCCCTCTCCGAGCAGCTCGCAACACTTCAGCGGCTCCGGTGCGCAGACCCGCTCGGCCTCGTCCCCGCGCTCGCCCGCGTCGAGGCTGACCTCGGCCCCGCCCAGCTCGCACTCCTGCAGGCCGCAGGGCTCGACCTCGCCATACCAACTGCCGCCTTTGCTCTCCCGCGGCTGCAGGGAACCGTCGCCGGACTGCTCATCGCAGCCGAGCGCGGCCAGCTCCTGGCCACCGAACGCGCCGCCTTCGCCACCGGCATGCGCACCACCATGACGGGCGCCACCACACTGGCCGCCGGACGCGCCATGGTCCGCTCCCTCGTCGCTGCCGCCGTTGCGCGAGCGCCGCAGCTCCGAACCGTCGTCATCATCGAGGCCCACGCCGGCCTCAACAGCGCCCCGGAGACCTGGGGACGCGAGGTTGTCTGGCGCTACGCCGCCACTGACGCACGCTCCACCTCGCCCAACCACCTCCGCATCGGTGAGCGCAACGACCACACCCCCTGGCGCGAATGCATCGACATCCTCCGCAGGGCCGCTACCTCGCCCGACAAGTGCTGCAGCCTCGATAACTTCTTTGCCACCTTTGTTGGCGGTGAAGGCTCCGGCTCGCCGAGGAGCTACGGCGTGGTCGCCATCTCCGAAGAGGGTTGCAACCTGCTCCCGCTCCTCGCGCAGGACCTCCTCCGAGATGCCGTTGTCGCCCGTGCACACCGAACCGAGACCCGCGAACAGAAGCGCGAGCTCCGCGACGCGCTCCGCCTCGACCGAGAGACCGGCGCACTCAACCGCACCGCCTTTCTCGAGTGGCTCGACGCGCAGCCTGCAGACGGCTCCCCGCTCGCCGCCGTCATCGTCGACATCGACGGCCTCCGCACCGTAAACGCTCTCTACGGCCGCACGGGTGGCGACCGCGTCTTGCGCGCCGTCACGGAACGCGTTGCCGCACTTCGCGGCGTCCTGGTCGTCAGCCGCTGGGGCGGCGATGAAATCGCCCTCATCGTCGACGGCGCGCAGGTGGAGATCGACTCACTCTTCGACGAGATCCGAAGCTTCCTCACGCAACCCATCGAAATCGAGAACACCAGCATCGCCGTCGCACTATGCGGTGGTGCTGCGGTCTGGACCCCCGACATCAATCCCTCCGTCCTTATGGAGCGTGCCGAGGCCGCCCTCACCCATGCAAAGACGCAGGGATCCGGCTCCATGCAGCTGGTCGACGAATGCTTCGAGGCTGAGCTCCTACGGCGCGCCCAGGTCGAGATGGCCCTCCGCCGCGCCAACCTCGAAGAGGAGCTCATCGTCGCCTTCCAGCCCATCGTTTCGCCCGCCGGTCAGCCCGTCGGCGCAGAGGCGCTCGTCCGCTGGCAGAGCGCCGAACTCGGCCTCGTCTCGCCCATCGACTTCATCCCGCTCGCCACCCGCCTCGGCATCATGCGGCGCCTCACCGAGTGCGTCGTCCGTACCGCCACCGCAGCCGCTGCTTCATGGCCCCTCGGAGCGAACGGAAAGCCCCTCTGGGTCAGCGTCAACCTCTCCCCCGACCTGCTCGCCCACGAGCAGCTCGGAGAGCAGCTCCTCGACTGGTGCCACCCCGGCGCACGCGACCGCTTCGTCGTCGAGATCACCGAGTCCGAATACCTCTCCGCTACCGCCGCTGCACAGGTCCTCGCCACGCTCTCCGACGCCGGCGTGCGCATCCTCCTCGACGACTTCGGAACCGGCTACAGCTCCCTCGGCTACCTCACCCGATACCGCTTCGACGGCATCAAGATCGACCGCTCCTTCGTCCGCTCCCTCCCCGACGACCCGGCCGCATGCAACATGGCGCGCGCCCTCACCCAGCTCGCACTCGCGCTCGAGCTCACAGTCACCGTCGAGGGCGTCGAGACGAGCACGCAGCTGAGCTTCCTGCAGGCGCTCGGCGTAAACTCCCTCCAGGGCTATCTCTTCTCTAAGCCTGTAGCGGAAGAGCAGTTCGTCGCCTGGCTCGCCCTCCAAGGGGCCGCCAACGCCGCGCCGCGCTAGCTGCTCCGGCCGAAGTCGTCCTGCAGACGCTCGATGTCGTCCTCGCCGAGGTAGCTCCCACGCTGAACCTCGATGAAGACCAGAAGCGTGTCGCCGTGGTTCGCCATCCGGTGCGCAGCGCCAAGCGGAATGTCGATGGCCTCGCCCACCTTCACCTCGTAGTCCTGCCCGTCGAGCGTCACCGTGCCCGTGCCGGCCACCACATACCAGTGCTCACCGCGAAACTTGTGACGCTGATAAGAGAGCCGCTTCTGGCCGAGCACCTCGATCCGCTTCACCTTGTAGTCGGCCCCCTCGTCGACGACGGTGTAGGAGCCCCAGGGACGGCGGTCATACTTGTTCGGATCCAGCGCTTCTTCAGACATCTCCGCCCTCCTCGAGGCACAGGTGTAGGTCGCCCATAGCAGAGGCCTTACGAGGAGCCTAGCAGCCCCCCGCCGTTGCCCCGATCGCTCGTCATCGGCTTCCGCAGACGGATCTGCCGGCCCTGCTCACGCCCCGCCTCAAAGGCATCGGCCGAGCCCGCCCGGGAGCCTCCCGTACTCCGCTGGAGCGGGTAGCGGCGACGCAGCAGCCGCTCCGGCTCCTTGTCGCGCAGGCTCACCATCGCGCGCTCTTCGGGCAGCTCCGCATCCTGCCGCCGCAGCGTCTCGCCGAAGCCCGCCATGATGCCGAGCAGGAACGAGGCCCGCGCCGCGCCACCACCGATTTCTCCAGACGCCAGCGCCTGCTGCCAGAGCCGCTCCGCCGTCGCGAGCAGATACTCGAAGACGAACTCCGCGATCGCCACATTGGCACGCGTGCCGCACACCTCCACCACACGGCCGGAAGCACCGCCGCGCGGGTCGACCACCTCCACGAGGATGCAGGCCACGAAGAACCGGCTCGCAAGGATCCCCGCCAGCTGCTTCACATGCGAGCCCACTCTCCGGCTCGGCCTTCCCAGATGGCGCCACGTGTAGTCGCTCGTCTGGTGCAGCGCCTCCTGCTCCATGTTGTGCTTCACGATGAGGCGCCGCGCCATCCGCGCCGCTGCCTCCGCCTCGTGCAGGTTGGGCGACTCCGCCAGGCTCAGCAGCCGCCGCACCCGGTCCACCAGCCGCTGCTCATGCTCCGCTGCAGGCTCCTCCGGCCGGCCGGCCGCGCGCGCATCGATGCCCCGATCGGCGCAGACCTTCTGAAAGGCGGCACCGTGCGCCGTCTCATCCTTCACCCCCAGCACCTCGCTCACAAACTGGTGCGCCATCTCATGCTTGAGCACCTCGAAGACCTCGCCCCAGGGCGCGGTCGCCACAAAGGCCTCGCTGAACTCCATCAGCCGCGGCCCGGCGATCCAACGACCGAGCATCGACTCCAGCGGTGCCAGCGCCATGGTGGGCGGCCGCATCACGCCGCGAAACAGCAGCCGATTGACCTCGCCCCACTGCAGCGACAGCGCCGCAACCACCGCGTTCTTACGCCGCGCCTGCTCCTCATCTCGCTCCGCCATCCGACCACTCCCGGTACCACAGCAGCAGGGTCAACCTGCCGCCGCCCGTCTCTATAATCCCGATCCGAGGTTCGGCATGCTGATGATGTCGCGTCGACCGGCACCACCCTTGGCAGGCCCCACGATGCCCTCACGCTCCATCAGGTCCATCAGCTTGGCGGCCTTGTTGTAGCCAATACCGAGCCGACGCTGGATGAGCGAGATGCTGGCGTAGCCCTCCTCGAGGCAGGCCTTCACGGCCACAAAGTAGTTCTCGTCGAGCGCGCCGTCGTCGGCCGCCTCCTGCGACTCCGCCGAGGGCTTGAGGATGCTCTCGTCATACTCAGGCGCCCGCTGCGCCTTGAGGAAGTTCACCACCGCCTCAATCTCACGGTCGTCCACGAGCGGTCCATGCACCCGCTGCAGCTCGCTCCGGCCCGGCGGCCGGAAGAGCATGTCGCCCATGCCGAGCAGGGTCTCTGCGCCGTTGGAATCAAGCACGGTGCGGCTGTCGGTGCCCGACATCAGCCGGAACGAAATGCGCGTCGGGAAGTTGGCCTTGATGAGGCCCGTGATGACATCGACGCTCGGCCGCTGCGTGGCAAGGATCACATGGATGCCGGCGGCGCGGGCCTTCTGTGCGAGCCGCGCAATCGCCTGCTCCACATCCTTGCCGGCCACCATCATCAGGTCGGCGAACTCGTCCACCACGACCACGATGAAGGGCATGTGACGGTGGCGCGGCCGGCCGTCGAGATCGATCTTCGCCAGCAGCTCCTCGTAGCCCGTCACCTCGTTGGAGGCATGGTAGCCGCCGTTGTTCTTCTTCTGCATCTCGGCCAGGCGCTCGTTGTAGCCCTGCATGTTGCGCACGCGGAACTCTGCCATGAGTCCGAACCGCCGCTCCATCTCCGCCACCGCCCACTGAAGCGCCGTCGCGGCCTTCATCGGGTCGGTCACCACCGGCAGAAGCAGGTGGGGAATGCCCTCGTAGATGGCGAACTCGAGCTGCTTGGGGTCGATCAGGATCATCCGCACATCGTCGGGCGACGCATTGTAGAGGATGCTCGTCAGCATGCCGTTGACCGACACCGACTTGCCCGAACCCGTCGTGCCGGCCACCAGCAGGTGGGGCATCTTCGCCAGGTCGCTCACAACGGGGAAACCCTCGATGTCTTTGCCCAACGCGATCGTCAGCTTGCTCTTGCTCTGCGTGAACCGCTCGTCCGCCAGAAGCTCCTTGAGATAGACGGTCTCGCGGGTCAGGTTCGGCACCTCGATGCCAACGCAGCCCTTGCCCGGGATGGGTGCAATGATGCGAACCGTCATCGCCTTGAGCGCCATCGCGATGTCGTGCGACAGCGGCACAATCTTCGAAAGCTTCGTCCCCGACTCGGGCTCGAACTCGAAGAGCGTGACCACGGGGCCGGGACAGATGTTGGTCACCTTCCCCCGTACCGCAAAGTCGTTCAGCACCTTCTCGAGCAGCACGGCGGTCTCGCGGAGCCGGTCGCGATCGACAACCGCGCGCCCCTGATCGTTGAAGCTTAGGAAGGAGAGGCTCGGGTACTGCCACTCCGACTCCACGCCGCCGAGCTCGAGCCGCGACTGCTGCGCCCGCTCCAGATCCTCCGACCGCTTCCGATGCTTCTGCGCATCTGACTCGACAATCACGGGACCGATCTCGGCCATATCGAACGCCACGCCCACAGGCGTCTCCTGCGTCATCTCGGAGGCGGCCGCCGCGCTCTTTACCCGTTGTGCGGTCGCCTGGCCGGCCGCGGCAACCGAGACGCCAGCCTCCAGCGTCGGAGCGACGGCAACTTCGCGCGCTGACATCGGCCCACGCTGCTCCACATCGTTCATCAGCCAGTCCGCAGCCGCTGCCTCGTCGGACTCTTCCGAGGCCTCCTCCGCCACCGGCTCCTGCTTCACCTTGCTCCGACGCTTGCCACGGAAGCGCTCACCGAGCCCGGTCAGGAGCTCTGCCACACCACCGCGCCGGCTCGGACCCGTCGCGGCCTCGCGGACGGGGGCAACGCGCAGGCTCACATCGGTCGTCGTCGGCGCCATCTCCTCAAAGGGCCCAGCCTCCGCCTCTTCGCGAGACGCTTCACGCCGCTCACGGAACGAGGCCACCGCATGGATCGCCAGCTGCGTCACGCTCACACGAAAGGCCAGAATCGCCGCGACGATCAGCCCCGCGAGCGCCGCGATGATCGCACCCACACGACCGATGACCATCTGGAACAGATCGCCGATGAGCTCCCCGATGAGACCGCCGGCGTTGTGGCCGTAGAACATGAAGGCGGGGAAGGAGAGATAGACCGTCGTCGACAGCGCCAGAATCCCCAGCACTGCGCCTGCGATCTGCTGATTGCCCAGCGTCAGATGGCGGCGGAGCAGCAGCGAGGTCGAGAAGGTGAAGAGCGCCGCCAGCAAAATGTAGGACGACATGCCGAAGGCAAAGAGCAGCGTTGCTGCTGCGTAGGAGCCGAGCGGCCCAATCCAGCTCGTCGGACGGGCGTCTGGCCCCTCGGCCGGCGCATAGGAGATCAGCGCCAAAAACAGGAGCAGCGAGGTCGTCAGCACCACCACGCCCCAGATCTCGTTCGAGATGCCCGAGGCATCATCGTCGTCGTGTTGGAAACGAGGGGAGGGGGTACGCGTCTGGAGGGAGCTCGCCATGATGATCTCGCACGATTACGTCGGAGTGCAACGATTGCGCGCGGTGACCGGCCCCCCTTCGACAGAGAACAGCCCACCGCACCTGCCCACCCTACCTAGCGAAAGCCCGCGGCCAAATTTTTGCCCCCGCTTTTACCTGGCTACCGTTGCGAGCGCCTCGTGCAGCAGCTGCGTCCAGCTCTCGCCGTCGCCCGCTCCAAGACGCTCCGGCAACGAACCTATCGCTACCTTGGGCGCCGGTCCGTCATACCCAGGCAGCGCGACCTTCGCCGGCGTCGTCCTGCAGCCGAGACTCTCAGCCGCCCGCTCCACCCGCGCCAACGCGCCCGCGGCAACCCGATCGCCAGGCGTCCCCGCCAGATCCCGCGTTGTCCGCCAGAACCGGACCGCCCGATAGACCCCAAACGACAGCAGCAACGCCAGGACGAGCCCGCCGACCAGCCCCGTCAGATTCCCGAACGCGCCGCCGAAGAGCCAGCGGATCCCAAAAAACAGTCCGAGCCAGAGCACCGGTGCCATGCCCAGCGCCACCCGCGCTGCCACACCATCCTCCACCTCCACCCGGACCGCCACCTCACCGGTCGTCAGGTCTCGCGCGATCAGGATGCGTGCAAGAAGCCCCTGCTCCGAGAACTCCACCACCGCGCAGCCCTCCGCCGCGAACACCTTGCCGTAGTCGCGCGTGGGGCCGCGCAGCGACTGCAGCAACCGCGGCACCAGATGGCCTACCCACTCCGACGCCCCGCTCCCGGCCGGCCCCGTGATCAGCACTGCTCTCGACGGAATCCCTGCGCCCATCTGCCCATCCTTGAAACTTCCCACCGCTTCGTCCAAGCAGCCATCCCATCTGCCTGCAACCTACGCCGTGCTCCTCTTCGTAGACAACCGAGACTCCTTTTCGTTCAACCTCGTCCACGCTTTCGCAGCGATGGGCATCGAGGTCGAGGTCGTACGGCCATCTGGCACCCTCGCCAGCCTCGTCGCCGACCGCTCTCCCACAGCGATCCTCCTCGGCCCCGGACCGGGCGCACCGGAGCAGGCCTCCGACTGCCTCGACCTCATCGCTGCCTTCCACGGCCACCTCCCCATCCTCGGCATCTGCCTCGGCCACCAATGCATCGTCCACGCGCTCGGCGGGACGGTCGGGCGGGCACCCGCGCCGCGCCACGGAAAGAGCTCCACGCTCGAGGTCTCACCGGGCGGCCTCTTCGATGCTTCGCACCACCGCATGACCGTCGGCAGATACCACAGCCTCACCGCGGCGCCAGCAACGCTCCCAGCACGACTCATCGTCGACGCCACCGCCACAGACGACGGCACCGTCATGGCCTTCCACCACGCAACAGCGCCCACCTTCGGCCTGCAGTTTCACCCCGAGAGCATCCTCTCGCCGCGGGGGCCCGAGCTGCTCCGGAACTTCGCCCTGCGCGCAGCACTCATCGACCGCTAAGGGTCGATGCTCCGCACAAGCCGGATGCCAAAGGTCTTCCGCGCCACAGGCTGCGTCTGCTCACGCGCTGCGAGCCGGCAGTCACGCCCCGCGCTCATCCAGCTCCCGCCCCGGACCAGATTGGTCTGCCCGGCCGTGTGCTGCGCCGGATCCACCACGCCGTTGACCGGGAAGTTCGACAGCGTGTCCCAGACCCACTCCGATGCGTTCCCCGACACATCGAAGAGGCCCCACCGGTTGGCCTTCTTTGAGCCCACCGGTGCAACGCCGCAGGTCGTCAGTCCGTCGCCCCACTTCGAGCAGTCCTCGGCTCCCGCGTAGGTCACTGCGCTGTTGCCGCCAAAGACAGCACGCTCTGCGAGCACAGGGTCGGCAGGCTGCCGCTCCAACGACGTGATGGGGCCATCGCCGAGCGCCTCTGCGCCACCGGCGCGGGCCGCATACTCCCACTCCGCCTCGGTCGGCAGCCGGAAGCCACGGCAGGCTGTGCCGCGTGGCCAGCTCACCACCTTTGCGGTGCCACTCTCCTTGATCTCGTAGCAGCTCTCCAGCTTGCTCCGCTCCGAGAGCCGGTTGGCAAACTCCACCGCATCGAACCAGGAGACATCGGTTACGGGGCAGGTCGGACCGCAGCCCGTAAAGGCTGTGGGCCTGCGGTAGGTGATCTCCTCCCACTCCTTCTGGGTCACCTCGTAGGCCGAGACGAGGAAGGGGTAGGTGATAGTCACATTGTGCGCCTGCTCCTGGTCGCCGCGACCCGGCTCCTTCGAGAGGCTGCCCATCACAAAGGTCCCAGGCTCCACCCGAACCCAGCCGGCCGGAGAGGCCGCCGTCGGACCGCCCTGCTTTGCAAAGAAGAGGGCCGCCGCGCCTGCTGCAGCGAGCACCACCACGGCCGCTCCAACGCGCAGCGCGAACGAAGCACCGCCTGCACCGCCGCGCTGCGCCTGCGAACGGGCTGCCGGCACACTCGCACTCGAGCGGGCACCAGACGGCCGCGCTGTGGCCCTGCTGGCCTCGCCGCGACTCAGCTCTGCCTCCAGCGGAGCCGCCGGACGAACGGCGGGCCGTGATCCACTCGAAGAGAGCGGCGGCTGCTGCACCGAAGCGGCGCTTCCCGACAAGGCCGCCTGACGGGCCCGCTCGCTGCTCGGAGCGGCCGCCGATGGCAGCACCGCCACCCGCTCGCCAGGCGCCTGCGCGGGGAACTGAAGCTCGCCCGGAAGCTGTGTCCGCGCCGCCCCCTTCGGCTGCGCCACCGCAGCCGGCGAACCGGTGAAATCCAGCTTCAGCTCCAGATCAGGTGCCACCGTAGCCAGCGTCGGCATCGTGTCGTCCAGACGCTCGCCAGCGGGCGTAGGCGCGGGACGCGAAGCGATGCTCGGAGCTGCCTTCACACCGGCGTGGGCCGCCAGTGCATCACGCATCTCCGCAGCAGTCTGATAGCGGCGGGCGGGATCCTTCTCGGTCGCACGCGCCACAATCGTCCGCAGCCAGTCGGGGGTACCGTCGGGCAGCGCGGGAACAGGCTGCCGCACCACGGCAAGCATCACCTGCACGGGATCTTTGAGCTCCGCGTAGGGCTCCCTGCCCGACAGCATCTGCCAGATCACCATGCCGTAGGAGTAGATGTCTGCGCGCGCATCTGCATCCCGCGTGCTCTGGATCTGCTCGGGGCTCGAGAAGTTCGGCGTGCCCACAAAGTCGCGCACCTGCGTCAGCCCGCGCGTAGCCTCGATCTTGGCGATGCCGAAGTCCATCAGCCGCGGCTCAACGCCCGTGTCCGTCTCCTCCAAGAAGATGTTTGCCGGCTTCATGTCGCGATGCACAAACCCCTTCTCATGCGCAGCGGCCAGCGCATCCAGCATCTTCATACTGATGGAGACAACCTCCGGCAGCGGCAGCACGCCCAGCGTTGCAAGCTCCCGCTCCAGATCGCGGCCCTTCATGAAGTCCACGACCAGCGCGGGAACCTCGTTCTCCTCGAGGATGTCGGTCACCCGCACAATGTTGGGATGGCGGAGCTGATACTGAATCTGACCCTCGCGCCGGAACCGCTCCCGCACATCGGCGTTGCCCGCCAGCTCGGGATGCAGCATCTTCAGCACCACCGCCGCGCCAAAGTGGTTGCGCGCCTCATACACCAGCCCCATCCCACCTTCGCCCAGCTTCCGGACGATGGTGTAGCGGCCGTATCTATCTCCAGGGTGCAGCATCGGGCTCAACCTCGTCCAAAAGCGACGGTCAGCAACGTTGCGACGATACCGCTGCCACCGCCTGCTGTCACCTGAACTTTGCCACTGAAGGGGCCCCTGCCGGGATCTGCTGGCTCACACAGTGCAGCGCCCCATATTGCGAAACCAGCGCGCGGCAGTCCAACCCCACCACCTCACGGTCGGGGAAGCAGCCGCCGATCACCGCCAAGGCCTCCGCATCCGTCCGCTGTGCGAAAACCGGCACCACCACCGCATCGTTCCCGATGTAGAAGTTGGCATAGCTCGCCGGCAGGTGCTCGTCGCCAAAGTGCACAGGCTCCGGCACGGGAAGGCCAACGAGCTCAAACGGCCGGCCGCCCGGGCCCCGAAAACCGCGCGCACGCTCCCAGTTCGCCAGCATCGTCTCACGGTCGGGGTGGTCACCCTCCACGGGCGAGACGATCAGCAACTTTCCGCCCGGCGCAAAGCGGGCGATGTCGTCAATGTGGCCATCGGTGTCGTCGCCCTCGAGCCCGCCACCCAGCCAGTGGATGCGCTGACAACCCAGCGCCGCAAAGAGCAGCTCGGTGAGCGCTTCACGGGTCCAGCCGGGGTTCCGGTTGGGGTTGAGGAGCACGGCTTCGGTCACCAGCAGGTCGCCCTCGCCGTTCACCTCGATGGCACCGCCCTCCATCACCACGCCCGGCTCCACCCGCTCCCAGCCCAGCTTCTCGGCCAGCTGCCGCGGAATGGCGTCGTCCAGCGACGAGGCAAACTTGCCGCCCCACGCGTTGAACTTCCAATCGAGCATCCGCCGATCGCCCTTCGGATTCACGAGGCAGGTCGGACCATGGTCACGGGCCCAGACATCGTCGCTGTCGATCTTCCAGAAGGAGATGTTCGGAAGCAACCCGCCCGCCCGCAGAATCAGCCGCTTCGCACGATGCTCCCACTCCTTGTCAGGCACCAGCAGATGCACCCGCTCGCCCAGCGAAAGCCGCGCGGCAAAGGCGGCAAAAGTCTGCTCCACCTCCTCGTGAACGCCGCGCCAGATCTCCGGCCTGCGGGGCCAGGTGAGCTGCGTCGCCTCATGGGGCGCCCACTCTGCCGGCATCACAAAACCCTGCGCCGCCAGCGCTGCAATCTCTGCGGGAACCACGCTGCTCATCACTGCCCTCCAAACCGCTTCGTCAGCCCGCCATACAGGTCGATGCGCCGGTCGCGGAAGAAGGGCCACCACTGCCGCACCTCGCCGCTCCGCGCGAGGTCGCAATCGGCAACCACCACGCCAGGCTCGGAGCCCGCATCCACCAGCAGCTCACCCTGCGGACCGGCCACGAAGCTGGCGCCCCAGAACCCAAGCTCCGCCTCGCGGCCCGCACGGTTCACCGCCGCTACAAAGCAGCCATTCGAGATGGCATGGGCCCGCTGCGCAATCTGCCAGGCCTCGCGCTGCAGCCGGTGCTGCTCGGGACCCTCTGCATCGATGACGCCGATGGCCGTCGGATAGACGATGATATCGGCCCCCTCCATTGCCGTCAGACGGGCCGCTTCGGGGTACCACTGGTCCCAGCAGATCAGCACGCCAACGCGCCCTACTGCGGTGTCGAAGACCTTGAAGCCGGTGTCGCCGGGCGCGAAGTAGAACTTCTCAAAGTAGAGCGGATCGTCGGGGATGTGCGACTTGCGGTAGTAGCCCTTCACCGTGCCGTCGGCGTCAATCACCACGGCCGTGTTGTGGTAGAGCCCGGGCGCCCGCTGCTCGAAGAAGGAGGTTACCACGACCACGCCGAGCTCCTTGGCAACGGGCTGCAGTGCGGTGACCGAGGGGCCGTCCAGCGGCTCGGCAAACTTGAACTGCTCCGGGCTCATCACCTGGCAGAAGTAGGGCCAGCGGAAGAGCTCCGGCATCACCACCAGCGTCGCACCTTTGGCGGCCGCCTCGCGAATGCCCGCGATGCCCCGCTCCAAAAAGTCCTCCGTCGCCGGATTCGCCTCTAGCTGGACCAGACCCACCTTCAGCTCTCGCTTCGCCATGCTCAACCTCTCCTGCTGCGGCAGCCCTTCGGCGTCGCTGCGCGCGCTATCCCTCGCGCAACAGCGCGTCAACCGCCGGCTTTGCCCGCACCGCTCGAGTTGGGTATCCTGCCAGCATGATCCGGATGTTCGCCCTCATCGCCTGCCTGCTCCTCGCTGCCTGCGGCACCAGCCCGGCCGCGCGATTCTGCGTCGACGCTACCGGCTGCGACGATGGCCAAAGCTGCAGCAACAACACCTGCGTCGAGCCGCCTGACGACGCATCGGGCGACGCGGTTGAGACAGACACGACCGTGGACACAGACACGGACACCGTGCGCGACACAGCCGTCGAGCCAGACACAGGCGACGAGCCCGACACAGGCGACGAGCCCGACACGCTCAATACAGACACCACCCCGACCTGTGCGCCGCCCGAGATTGGCCTCTTCCCGAACGACTTCAGCGATGGCCTCGTTACCCGGCTCAGCCTGACCGCCGGCGAATCCTTCACCGCAGTCGCCCGCAACGCAGACGGCAGCGCGGCAACGCTGCTGGAACCCTCCGCCTGGTTCCTCGACGGCTTCTCGCCACTCGCCTTCGACGCCGCCCTCCAGAACCCGCTGGGTTTCGCACCAGAGGTCGGCGCGTGGCGCCTCACCCTCGACTGGGCCACCTCCGACGGCTGCCGCGGACGCTCCGAACCCATGATCATCGTCGTTGATCCACCGCGCGTTCCCACCACCATCCGGGTCACGCTCCGCTGGGCGCCGGAACCCTCCGGAACCACCACCGACCTCGACCTACACATGACCCGCCTCGTCCGCAGTACGGCGACTTGGAGCGATGCCAACGACTGCTACTACCGCAACACCTCACCCGACTGGGGCGCCGCCGGAGCCGCCAACAACCCCCTCTTCTCCGGCGACGACCGCGGCACCCCAGGCGTCGAAATCGTCACCCTCACGAACGCAGCCGACGACGCCTACCTCATCGGCATCAACCTCTACCGCGACATCGGTCCGCCCGGCGCCGCCGCGACGGTGACCATCGAAACGCCGACCATCAACTACACCAACACCCGCACCCTCTCCGGCACAGGCGAAGTCTGGTACCCCGCGGCCATCCGCCGCTATGCGCCAGAGAGCTACGAGGTGATCGTCTTAGACACCGTCTCAGCGGGCTTTACCACCGTCACGCTCCCCTAGCGGACCGGCCTCCATCGGCAGGCTCGGGTCGGCGCTCCAGGCCCACATCGACCCCTCGAAGTTGCGTGCCTCCAGACCCATCGCGCGGAGGGCAAAGGTCACAAACCCCGACCGGATCCCGCCCGTGCAGTAGACCGCCAGCGGGGCTGTTGCGCCTTCCACTGTTGCCTCCACCTGCTTGCGCCATGCGCCGGCCTCCAGCGGCCAGCCGGGCGCGCCCTGCAGCTCCTCCCAGCCAGCCCAGCGGGCGCCGGTGATGTGCCCGCCCCGCGCCTCGCCAAACAGATGGGCGCCCTCAAACTCTGCGCGGCTCCGAACGTCCACAAAGAGCGCGCTGCCCGACGCCTGCGCCGCAGCAGCCTCCGCCACCGTCAGCAACCCTGCGCGCCCAACGCTCGGCGCCGCAAGCCGCAGCCATTCCGGCTCCACCGCCAATCCCCTCTCCAGGGCCACACCGGCCGCCAGCGCCACCTCCGACGGCTCCGCCAGCGCTACCGTCACCGCATCCACACCCGCAGAGGAGAGCACCATGCCCAGCCAGCCCTGCTCGCCCCACCAGCCCTCGCCGCCCATCTTGCCGACAACCAGCACACCCTGCGGCGCCTCCACATCGGGCACCAGCACCAGCTCGCCGCTCTGAGCCGCCAGCAGCCGATCAGGCGCCATCCAGACCGCGCCCGGCAGATGACCGGCCTCAAAGGCCTCCATGGACCGCGTATCCAACACCCGCGCACCCGCCTTCCAGCGCGCAGCAGCCGTTGCAGCGCCCACCATCTTGCCGCCCGTGGCCTGCTCCCAGCCCGCAGACCAGGCCGCGCCCGGAGAGGCCGCGTCGGCCACCACGGGAAGCAGCAACAGCAATCCCAAAAACAGCACCCGCAGCAGTCGCCTCATGTCGGGCTCCGCTCCGCAGAAGCAGGAAGTTCCACAGGCCAGACCAGCTCACCCACCAGCGTCTCTGGGAAAGCCTCCATGCCTGCAAAGCCAAGACGAGCAGGCTCCTCTTTGGGCAGATAGGCGGTACCGAACAGCCAGTCCCAGATGGCCAGGTTGATGCCGAAGTTCCGGTTCACCGGCCCCGCCGACTCATGCACATGATGCCACAGATGCATGTGCGGCGAGTTGATGAGATAGGCCAGCGGCCCAAACCGCAGCCGCACATTGGCATGGTTCATGTGACCGATGACCGTGCTCACCACCGCCAGCGCCATCAGCACCTCGGGCGCCGCACCCAGCCAGAGCAGCGGCAGAAACTGCGTCGTCCGATAGACCACAACCTCCATCCAGTGGAAGCGCAGGCTCCCCCAGAAATCCATCTTCGTGATGGCATGGTGCACCTTGTGGAACTCCCACAACCAGGGCACCCGATGCAGCACCACATGGGTCAGCCACTGCACCAGGTCGAGCGCCACAAAGGCCACCAGGAACTGCAGCCACATGGGCCAATCCGACGCCACCGGCTGCACCGAGAAGAGGCCCCCCTCCGGCAGCCCCCACCGCGCCTGCGCGAAGCTCCAGAGCCACCCCGACGCAATCGCCAGTGCTACCCCCACAAAGTGGCCGTTCAGCACAAAGAAGCCAAAGTCGCGCAGCAGCCCCGGCCGCCAGAACCCCTGCGACGCATCGCGCGGCACAAGCCGCTCCAGCACCACAAAGGGCACCGAGACAACCGCCAACCACATCGCATACGACATCACACACCTCGCAACGACCTGCCCCGCTCACTCGGTCTGCTGGCCAGCTTCGTCAAGTTGCAGCCGACACTATGGCGCAGGTGCCATCGCGCACAAACCACCTGTGCAGACCGCAGCAGGCGCCGGACCACAGGCCGCAGCCGCTGCACACACCACCTTGTCTCCGCAGTGCGCCCGCTCCCCCTTCTGCCACGCCTCGAGCTCCTGCTGCGTCGACCGGTTCACCGCCACCCAAGGACCCTCGCAGCGCGCAGCACAGCAGAGCTCCGCTGGCTTCGACGACGGCGTCGGAATCGCGCGGCAGTCACCATCCACATCGCACCGCTGCGCCGACCCATCCACCGTCGGCCAGCCCTCGGGAATCGCCACAGCGCACAGGCCCGCCGAGCAGACCGCCGGCGGCGGCTCCTGGCTCAGACCGCAGACGGGCGAGGTTGTCGCGCAGGGGCCGCTCTTGCCCAGATGGGCCACACAATCAAAGGCGTGCGCCGCGCGCCACCGCTTCAGCAACTCCCAGCTCGTCAGGTTCACCGCCTCGTACTTCAGGTCGCAGCCGTAGGTGTAGCAACACTCCACCTCGGCGCTCCAATCCGACGGCTGGTGGAGCCGGCACTCCGCATCCGTCTTGCACCGCTGCGCAGAGGCCACCACCACGGGCGGCGTCGACTGCGCGAGCAGCGTCTGCTCGTCCACCTCGACCGCCGCAGAGCCGCTCCCGCTTCCGCTCCCAGCCGACACCTCGGCGCCACGGCTGCAGCCCGCAACCAAGAGCACCAGCAGCGCGCCGAGCACCGCAGCCTGTCGGAGCCCCGCCATCGCCTAGTGACCCTCCATCGCGGCCGCGAGCGTCCGGCGATCCGCCTCCGACAGCCCCGACGAAGCGAGCTGCAACAACTCCCACTCTTCGCGCGCATGCTTCACAAAGTTCGCATCGAACCTGGCAAACATGACCACAAAGGCATCAAAATTCTGCGTCAGCGCCTCGTCGCCCTGCCCCAGCATGTGCGACATCCGGCTCACCACGCCACACATCCGATCGTGCGCCAGCTCCAGCTCCGCCACCGACGCACGGCAGTCCGGCATCTTCTCGATGAGGAAGGGAAAGAGCGTCACCTCCTCATACTCGAAGTGGGCAAACAGCTCCTCCTGGGCCAGCTCCATGAAGCTATCGAGCGGCTCGCGCAGCTCGGCTGCCTGGCGGTCGCCACGCAGCACCTCCTGAATGCCCCCACGCAGGTCGTCGACCAACCGCGTCAGGTGGTGGTGATCATGCTCCAACTTCTGGACGGGATCCAACTCGTGTGACATCTTCCACTCTCGCTGGATGAACGGCTCCGGAACGGCTCCGAACCCTCGGCCAAGCAACCCTCTCCAAGACAGCAACACGGCTCGGTTGTGTCCCAAGAGCTCCTAGCATCTCACACGACCATTCGCATTCCCGAATTGCGGAATGTGGCCGTCACCGAGCGTCTGGTCGCCATCATCGACCACCCCGCCTTCCAGCGGCTCCGCTCCGTCCGCCAGCTCGGGCCAACCCACCTCGTCTACCCCGGCGCCGTCCACTCCCGCTTCGAGCACTCGCTCGGCGTCTTCGACATGGGCCGCCAGTATCTCACCGCCCTGCTCCGCGACCCCAACGTCGCCGCCTCGCTGACCGAAGAAGACATCACCGTCTGCCTCCTCGGCTGCCTCCTCCACGACCTCGGCCACTACCCCTTCGCCCACAGCCTCGAGGCCATCCACCGCAAGGGCGGCGACACCCCGCGCCACGAAGACCTCAGCGGCTCCATCATCCGAAACTCGGTCGCGCCACGGACCAAGGGCCCCTCCATCGCCTCCATCATCGAGAAGCAGTTCGGCCTCGACCCCGCCGAGGTCATCGCGCTCATCAAGCACAAGCCCACCCACCACGCCCGCCCCGAGCGCCGCCTGGTCGCCACCATCCTCTCCTCTGGCATCGACGCCGACAAGGCCGACTACCTCGAGCGCGACGCCATCCACATGGGTGTCGGCTACGGCCGCAACATCGACCATGCACGCCTCATCAGCAGCCTCTGCACCACACCGGCGGGCGACTCCATCGCCATCTCCGACAAGGGCCGCGTTGCCGCAGAAATCCTCGTCTTCTGCCGCTACACCATGTTCTCCGAGGCCTACTGGCACCACACCGTCCGCGCCGCCAGCGCCATGATGGAGCGGGCCCTCGCAGACTTCCTCCTGCGCGATAACCCGAGCCGCGAAGACCTCACCAGCATCCTCCTCGCCCGCTCCGACGACGCCTTCATCCAGTGGCTCGTCGACCACTCCCCGGCCCACTCCGCAACCCACCAGCTCCTCGGCGCCATGTCGGGCGGCTCACGCGCCCTCTACAAGCGCATCCTCACGCTCAGCCGCATCAACGAGGGGCGCGACGAGCAGACCGCCTACGAGCGCATCTACCACCTCACCCCAGACCAGCTCGACGACCTCGAGAGCCGCCTCCGCGCCACCCTCGCACGGCTCCTCGGCAAGAAGGTCCCGGCCCATGCGCTCATCATCGACACGCCGCCCCGCGACAAAGACCGCATCGAGTCGGTCCTTGTGGTTTCGCGCGGCCTGACGCAGACCACCGCCGTCCCGCTCGAGCAGGTCTCCCGCGTCGTGCAGGGCATCGGCACCGACTTCATCAAAGTCGTGAAGAAGATCCGCCTCTTTGTTGCCCCCGAGCTCCGCGCCCAACTCTACGAAAAGGCCTCGCCCGACAGCGTCCGCGCAGAGCTCCTCGAGACCATCCTGAACTACAGCCCCACCGAATCTGCGCAGCAGCGCCTCTTCGAATAACGGCCTCTGCCACCGGCACCCCGATCATGTCGCAGCCCCCCGCCAAAACCAACCTCCTCGCCGAGCAGCCCGAGGCGCCCACCGCCCGCCTCTCGGCCTTCGACTTCATGAGCTCCGACAGGCCGCTCGACGCCCTCCTGCCCCAGCTCAAAGAGAGCCACATCCCCTTCGCGCCCATCCACCCCCGCCTGCTCGAGATGGCAGACGACGCGAACGCGGCGCAGTGGGTCATGCTCTGGTGGGGCGACCTGGCCTCGGAGCAGCTCCTCTTCAAGCAGCTCGCCAAGCTGGTCGAGGCCACGCTCCTCGCCGAGCTGTCGCGCACGCCGGCGCAGCGGCGCGAGCGCAACCCCCGCTACACCGGCCTCCACCTGCTGCAGCTGGTCGAGAGCCGCCTCGACACCAGCCGTCCGCTGCGCCCCTTTGGCCTCACCCGCAACATCGACACCGCCCCCGGCCGAGGCTGGATGCCGCTCGTGGAGCGCGAGGCCAAGCGCACCGGTGTGGCTCTGCCCGCTGAGCCCTTCTCCCACTTCGCCGTGACCATCCGCCACCCCGAGGGCGAACTCGGCGCCAAGCTCGAGCAGGTCGAGGCGATGCTCCGCGACCGGCTCGCAGACGAGATCTGGGGCAACACGCCGGGCGTGCCGAGCCGCCTCGCCGCGACCTTCATCGAAGAGGTCTTCCACACCAAGATCCCGCCCACGCTCGACGGCCTCCGCACGCTCGAGATGCTCCTGGTATCGCAGCAGGCCGGCGCCATCCGCTGGATCCCGCCGATGCTCTTCCAGGCCCTCTGCGACTTCATCGGCGTCCTCGGCCAGACGCTCTTCGACCGCGACATCGCCTGGGCCCTCTGCGAACCCGACGGCGACTTCTGCACGCCGCCGCTCCTCCGCCTCGCCCTGGCGAGCGGCAAACACATCCACATCCCCATCGGCCTCCACCTGGTGCAGTGGTGCCTGCTGCCGCTGCAGCCGGGCGAACAACCCGCCTCCCTCGCCGACTGGGTCGCCGACCAGTTCACAGGCGCGGAGGCCTAACCGCCCCGCGCGAGGCTTGGCTCGGCAGGGACGGTGCGCTACCATCGAGGCCGAGCCCGAACCTTTGCCCGTCGTGAGGTTTGCGATGACCGCCGCCGAGAAGTTCTTGAGCCTGTATGACGAGCTGCTTGCGCTCCCCGAGGGGGTGCGCGGAGAGGTCATCGCCGGCGAGCTGCACACCTCGCCCCGCCCGAGCGTTCGGCATCAGGCGGTGAGTCGTGGCGCCACGGTCGACCTCGGCGGCCCCTTCGACTTCGGGCGTGGCGGCCCCGGCGGCTGGTTCTTCCTCTCGGAGCCAGAACTCCGGCTCGGCAGCGATTCCAGCGCGCCCGATGTGCTCAGCCCCGATCTTGCGGGATGGCGTCGCGAGCGGCTGCCCCAGCTCCCCCCGACCAACGCCATCGATCTGGCCCCCGACTGGGTCTGCGAAATCCTCTCACCCTCCACCATGCGATACGACCGGGGCCTCAAGGCGGCCCGCTACCTGCTGCACGGCGTCGCTTGGATCTGTTTCATCGACCCAGACGCCAAACTGGTCGAGGTCATGGAGGCCCGCGACGGCCGCTGGACGCTGGTGGGCGTCTGGCTCGGCGACGCCCGCGACGCCCGCGTCCCACCCTTCGACGCAGTCCCCATCGACCTCACCGGCTGGTGGATCGACTGAGGCGGGCTCGAGATTGGGCGTAACAAACTGCAGGGCGATGATCTACGAGTAGGCGAAGCCTCGATAACGGAGCAGGCGCGGGCGGCGCGGCATTGCATGCAACGGCAATTCGGGTTGCCGCTCTATGCGCGAACAGGTAGAATCCCAGCATCCGCTTTTGCCTCGTCTGTACGGAGAGAAGAGTGCTCGAGCTACCGAATGCAACCGGCATTGCCACCATGGCTGGCGACGCACCGCCCGCCGAGGTTGGGAGCAGCAGGGGTATCTTAACGCGTGTCGTCACGACGCGGCTGATTCGCAGAGGAAGCCCGACCCCAGCGGAGAACGACTGGGCATCGGCCACCCCCTCCGAGCGTATCGCCGGCGTGTGGACGCTGACGCAACACTGCTTGGCTTGGAATCGGGAGGGTTCGGATGAACTCAGACTTCAGAGATCTGTTAGCCGAGTTCAACGCAGCCGGCGTTGAGTTCCTTGTCGTTGACGCCCACGCGCTCGCTGCGCATGGGCTCGTTCGAGCAACCAAAGACCTCGACATCTGGGTTCGGCCATCGGCGCAGAACGCGATCCGTATCTTCACGGCACTTCGGTGCTTTGGTGCGCCACTGCAAGACCTGACGTCGGAAGACCTATCGGAGCCCGGCGTGGTGTTTCAAATCGGTGTGGAGCCGATTCGCATCGACCTGCTCACAGAGATCGATGGCGTAACCTTTGATGACGCTTGGCGCGGACGATTGAGCGCGACATTCGGAGACCAACCCGTCGACGTGCTGGGGCGCGAGGACCTCATTCGGAACAAGCGAGCCGCCGGCCGCGATCAGGATCTTGTGGATGTTCGCTGGCTGGAGCGGAACCGACCCGAACCTTAGCACGGCCGGGGCTGGCCGCCCCGGACCCCGCCCGGTCGCTACGCTCGCTCCCCTGCACGGCTACGCTCCACACCGCTCCGCCTCCCACGGGGCCCGCGCTTCGCTAGGCCTTTCCGTGGGGCTGCGCTACCGAAGGCCCGTTGACAAGGGTTCAATGGTTCAAGGGTCAAGGGTTCCCTGCACCGCACCTACGGTGCTGTCCTGGAGAGGCGAAAGCCGAGGACGCTGCTGCGAATGTCCGGCGTGAAGTTGTAGCGATTCGCGGCCCGCGCGTAGCGGGCGTCGATGAACCACGACCCGCCGCGCACCACCCGGTCGGAGCCCGTGCCGGCGCCGAGCGGGTCGGTCACCGTGCCAGGGTAGGTATCGGACCAGTCGCCCGTCCACTCCCACACATTGCCCAGCATGTCGTAGAGGCCCCACGCGTTGGGCAGCTTCTGACCGACAGGATGTGTCGCTGCACCCGAATTCTCATCGAACCATGCCACGCTGTCGAGGTTCCCATAACGGGAACCCGTCGTCCCCGCCCGCGCCGCATACTCCCACTCCGCCTCTGTCGGCAGCCGGTAGCCCCTGCAGCCAAGGCCCGTAAAGGTTGAACCAGCGTAGCACTCCGGCAACCCCTCCCGCCGGCTCAAGGCATTCGCATACCCCACTGCATCCTCCCAACTCACCTGCTCCACGGGGCAGTTCGCGCCACAGTTCGTGAACTTTGATGGGTTGCTCCCCATCACCGCCTGCCACTCGCCTTGCGTCACCTCTGTCGCCTTCATGCAGTAAGCGCGGGTGATGGTTACGCTGTGCTGGCTCTCATCATCTTCACGACCCTCTTCACCAGGAGGTGAGCCCATGGTGAAGGTGCCAGGCGCGATGCGAACGTAACCCGCAGGGCAACCTCGCGCGGCGCCCGACGATGGGCCTGCGGCGGGCGCAGAGGCCGCCACCTGAACCCGCGACAAGTTCACGCTCACCTCCGCCGACCCGCCAGGGCGTAGCGTGAGCCGCTGCGCAAAGGGCGAATACCCGCTTCGCCGCACCTCGAGTCGCGTGGCTGTGGGCGCCACCTCAAATGCGTCGGCCTCGCTCGTGGTCGTGCCAACCACCGCGCCATCCACCACAATCTCTGCTCCGAGGATGTTGGCCGTCACCGTCAGCGTTGCGGGCAGCGCCTCCAGACGGCTCGATGCGAGCACGGTCTCCTTGTCGGCCTCCAAGGTCACCCGCTCACGCCTCTCTCGATACCCCTCGGCACGGAGCACCACCTCCGTCTCCCCCGGAGGAAGGCCCGCCAGCGGGTTTGCCGTGGTCCCCCGCTCACGCCCGCCGATGAAGACGGTCGCCACGGCAGGCTCTACCATCTCCACCCGCAGCGTCGCCGTGGTCTTCCGCAGCCGCACCCCCTTCAACTCCGAAGGTAAGCCTGCGGCAAAGGTGAGCTGCTCGGTGTGGTCAAAGTAGCCCGTCGCCTTCAGCGTCACGCTATGCTGCCCAGCCGGAACGCCCGTGATCTGGTTCTCCGAGGTCCCCGCCTCTTTGCCATCAATCCAGACACTCACCACCTGCGGCGTCGGCTCCAACACCTCGAGCGCACTCAGCCTGGACCGCGCCGGCTGCGCCCGGGCTGGCCCCGACCCCTGCGCCGGCGCTGCAGCCTCAGCACCCAGAATCGGACCGGCTCCAAAGCCACTCCCCACGCAGGCCGACGAGACGCCCTGGTCGCAAGCAAACTGGCGCGCCAAACTGTCGCAGGCCTCATAGCCGGCTTCCGACGCATCGCCTCCTACGCGCTGATCTCCGCCCCAGACCTGAGCTGCACCCTGCGCGGGCGAGAGCGCCTTGATTCCCCAGTTCCATTCGGTGCCGAGTCGGCGCACGACGAGCTGAATGAGGAAGTCGACCTCGATGTTTGCCATCGAGACCTCGCACTCCCGTTTGGCCGTGGCGCTGGCGGTCTCGCCCAGACAGTCCGTCACCGACTGCTGTGTGATTGCATCCTGGTTGGCCCGGAAGCCCCCTACCCGCACCAGCGCCGCCGTGAACCGGTCGCGGCAAAGCTCCATCGCCTCACGCTGCTCCGACGCCGCGGGCACATTCACAAAAAAGGTCTGCACCTGCGCCTGGGCCTCTGCCGCGCCAAAGAGCGAGCCGAGCATGCCCAGCACAACAGCCGTGCACAGCCACCGCAACAAACCTCGCCTCGAACGCTCGCTCTTCATCGCTGGTACTCCCCAACCACAGTCACCGAGCCCCTACCCCGACGAGAGCAGCGCGGCAACGATGGGCCGCCCTATCCCTCCAACTTCCGCCGCCGGTAATTGCTCGCAAAGCGCGAGGCCACCGCATGCACCAGCCAGGGCGCATGCATCCCCAGCCAGGCTGCAACCTTGCCGTGGAAGGTGAAGACAAACTCCCGACGGCGCCCCACGATCGCATCGGCCATCACCCGCGCCGCACGGTCGGTCGGCCACATCAGCTTCGCCGGGCGACCGTCCACAACCTCCGGCCGGAAGACACCCGTGTTGTCCACCTGCGCAATCTCGCTCGCCACAAAGCCCGGGTGAATGCTCGTGCAGCTCACACCGCTCCCCGCCAGCTCCATCGAGAGCGACTGCCCTATCGCCCGCACCGCATACTTGCTCGCATGGTAGGGGGCCAT
>CANMDT010000006.1 GCA_947496715.1 Myxococcales bacterium | reverse complement strand
GGAGCCGCAACAGGTGCGGGAGCCGCAACAGGCGCGGGAGCCGCAACAGGCGCGGGAGCCGCAACAGGTGCGGGAGCCGCAACAGGCGCGGGAACCGCTGCAGGCGCGGGAGCAGCAACGGGCGCGGGAGCCGCTACTGGCGCGGGAGCCGCAACAGGCGCGGGCGCAGCAACGGGCGCGGGAGCCGCTACTGGCGCGGGAGCCGCAACAGGCGCGGGAGCCGCTACTGGCGCGGGCGCAGCAACAGGCGCGGGAGCCGCAACAGGCGCGGGAGCCGCAACAGGCGCGGGCTCGTCGAGCGCCTCAAACTGAGCGTGTGCGGCTGAGGCGACCGTAAGCATGGTCAGCAGCGAGGCAGCGCCGAGCAACGTTGGAGCAATCTGGCGTGAACGCATCGAATCTCACTTGTTCGAGTAGAAGGTGCCTCCCTCTCCTCGCCTGCTATCAGAAGGGCTGGTGCAAAACCAGCGTTTGCGCCCGGTCGGGACCAACCGATACGACATCGATGGGCACGCCGCAAAGTTCGGTCAGCCGGTCGAGGTAGGCACGGGCCGCCGCTGGAAGGTCTTCGAGGCGGCGCACTGCGGTGAGGTCCTGTTTCCAGCCCGGCCAGCTCTCGTAGATGGGGATCGAGCGCTGGAGCGAGACCGCGTCGGCATCGGCAACTTCGAGCCGCTGGCCATCGAGGTTGTAGGCCACGCAGACCTTGATCTCATCGAATCCGCTGAGGACGTCGAGCTTGGTGATCGCCAGTCCCGTGAAGTCGTTGAGCCGATGGGCGTACCGCACCGCCGCGGCATCGAACCAGCCGCACCGACGGGGCCGCCCGGTGGTGGCGCCGAACTCCTGACCGCGGGCACGAAGCTGCGCGCCGTCTTCGTCGAAGAGTTCCGTCGGGAAGGGGCCGGCCCCGACCCGTGTCGCGTAGGCCTTGGTGATGCCCACAACCTTCTCGATGGCACGCGGCGGCACACCCACGCCAACACAGACGCCGGCGGAGGTGGTGTAGCTCGAGGTGACGAAGGGATAGGTCCCGTGGCCCACATCGAGGAGCGTGCCCTGAGCGCCCTCAAAGAGTACCCGCTTGCCAGCCCGCCATGCGTCGCCCACCAGGCTTCGGCAGTCGGCCACAAAGGGGGCCAACCGCGCCGCTGCGGGGGCAAGCTGCTCAGCGAGCGCCTCAATGCTCACTTCGGGGCGGCCCAGCCAGCGTAGCGTTGCGTTGCGATCAGGCACCACCGCGTGAAGCCGGTCGATGAGCCGTGCGGGCTCGAGGAGGTCGCGGACGCGTATGCCGCGGCGGCCGATCATGTCTTCGTAGCAGGGCCCAATGCCGCGGCCCGTGGTGCCAATCTTGGCGTCGCCGCTGGCCGCTTCTCGGCCAAGGTCGATATCGCGGTGATAAGGCATGATGATGTGGGCATCGAGGTCGATGCGAAGCTGCGCCGGTGCCACGCCGATGCCGCGTGCTGCGAGCGCATCGAGCTCACGAAAGAGCACATCGCAGTCGATGACCACACCGCGCGCAATGACGCAGACCTTGTCGGGGTGGAGGATGCCGGACGGCAGCAGATGCAGCACCGTCTTCTCAGGGCCGTTGCCCCGATCGACCACCAGCGTGTGGCCAGCGTTGTTGCCGCCCTGATAGCGGACAATGAAATCGCAATCCTCCGCGAAGAGGTCCACAACCTTGCCCTTCCCTTCATCGCCCCACTGGGCTCCCACTACGACACAGGTTGGCATGGTTCACTTCACGGTTGGTAGATGGCGTTGGTAGCTGAACGAAGCGATGGCGTCATGGCTGCAATGGCGGCAGCCGCAGCGGCTCCGGGGCTCACAGCGAAGCCATGGTCGGCGAGCGCACACTCGAGGGCGGTGACCGTCGCGACGATATTCATCGCGTCTACAGTACCAAGGTGGCCGATGCGTAGAATCTTGCCCTTGAGGCTATCCTGGCCGCCGGTGATCGTCACGCCGTAGCGGTCGCGCATGGTCGCGATGAGGTCGTCTGCCCGGATGCCAGCAGGCGGAACCAGGCTTGTCAGCGCAGGGCTCGGATGGGTCGCAAACAGCGAGAGCCCGAGCGCCTTCACAGCCGCGATGGTACCGGCTGAGAGCGCAGCCTGGTGGGCAAAGAGGGCGTCGCGACCCGCCTCGTGCCAGCGCTCCATCACCTCGTCGAGCGCCAGGATGAGAGGCACCGCAGGCGTAAAGGCGGAGTCGCCCGCGGTCGCCTGCTTGCGCTCGCCGCGGAGGTCCAGCGACATCGCATGATGGCCGCCCGGACGAGCCAGCGCCTGCCAGCCCCGCGGCCCGATGCCGACCATCGCGCCACCCGGGGGTACACCAAACGACTTCTGCGTCCCGCTCACCAGGAGGTCGATACCGTCGCGGTCCATCGAGAGGTCGACGCAGCCCACAGCGGTGATCCCATCGACGAGGACGACAGCCTCGGGCGCATGAAGCCGGAACCGCGCGACAAGTTCGGCGACAGGATGCAGCGCCCCTGTCGACGTCTCCGAGGCCACCAGCACGAACGCGTCGAAGGCGGGCTGCGATGCTAGCAGCGCTTCGAGCGCCTCCACGGTCGCCGAGGCGCCATATGCAACCTCGAGCGTTGTCACCTCGCAGCCAAGTTGCCGGCCGAGGTCGACCCAACGCTCCGCAAACTTGCCGCCCGTGACAGCGAGCAGCCTGTCTGCAGGACGCAGCGCCCCCTGCATGGCGGCCTCCATGCCGGCCGTTCCCGAGCCGGTCACAAAAAGCACCGCGCCCGACGTGTCCCAGAGCCACTTTAACCGTTCCAGCATTCGCACGAAGAGGCCTGTGAAGGCCGCCGAACGGTGGTGAGGATGGGAGGTAGCCATGAGCAGACGGGTAGCTTCAGCCACCTGCGTCGGGCCCGGAGTCATGAGGCGCGCCTTGACGAACATTGCACCATCCGCGTTGAGGCAACGGCGCACCTCGTACTCCACCCCCCTCGACTGTCAAGCCAGAGACTTGTTGTCTCATGCCGAGAATTCGCGGTAACCTCGCCCTTGCAATAGGGAAGGCCCATGTCCCAACGTTCATCAGAATCGCTATTTATCGGCCCCTATCCCGTCGTTGGTGCGCTCCACCGCTCCTCCGATGTGAGCCGCTTCGCCTGCAGTTTTCCGGCAGCGCCCCACGGCGTTCGGCTGGTGTCTGTCTCCGTGCTGCCCTCCTCCACGGCGGAGCGTGTGTCGGACTCGGCGCAGCTGCTCGAGCGGATCGCAGCCGTCCGGAACCTCCAACATGCGCTGATTCCCGAGCTCTTCGACGTCGCCCTGCGCGGAGATCGCCTCTACACCGTCGAATACTTGGCAGAGGGAGTTCCCCTCAGTGAGCTTCTCGCAGCGATGCGGGCAGACGGCCGCAACCTCGATCACGAGACGGGCGCCGCGCTCCTCGCCGACATCGCTGGAGCACTCATCCACGCGCAGGAGCGCCCCGCGCCAGCCGGCTACCCCGGCAGGCTCTTCCACGGCGCACTCTCCACCGACACCGTCATCGTGACCCTGCGCGGTGAGCTGCGGCTCGAGCAGTTCGCGCTCGGCCCATGGCTCTCGGACCGCGCCGGCCTCACCCCCATGGATGGCTGTCTCGAAGATGTGCGCGCCATTGCCCGCATCGGCGCCGAGGCCATGCTCGGCGACGCCGCTGCAGTCGAGCTATCCTCTCGACGGATGGCGGCTGAGGGGCTCCCGGACGAGATCGCGCAGATGCTCGAAGCCGCCATGCTGCAGCCTGCGGAGCGCTCCACCGAGGCGCTCGCCAGCATGCGCGCAAGCCTGCAGCTCTGGCTTCGCTCTCGCGCCTCCTTCTCGTCGCGCCACCGGCTCCGCATGCTCATCTTCACCCACCTCTCGGGACGTGCCGGCTCCGCGCTGCCGCCCGACGCCGTCGCGCTGAAGCGGGCTGAGTTCTCCTTCACCGACAATGGCTCGCTGGCGGCCGATCGCCAAGACGAGCCCGAGCCGCTCTCCGATGCCCTGCTTGCAGCATGCGCCGCAGATGCCTTCGCTGCCCACGAGGCAGCTTCCAACGCGCAGCGGTCTCTACCGCTGGGCGCGCCCAATCCGACACCCGGCGCGGGAAGCTCGGTGTTGCCTGCCTTTGGAAGGACGCGCGGCGCTTCGCTTGCTCTCTCTGCCTTCGACGCCGAGATGTTCTCCGGCGAGACACTCGCCGTCCCCATGCCCTCTGACTACCTGCCCGAGATTGCCCGCACCGGCAGCGCGCCTCTTCCCGCTCAGCCGGCGCAGCCCTCCTATCGGCCAGCGAGGACCGCCAGTGTCTCGGTGACAGGTTCCCACCTCTGGCAGGGGAGCGAGTCGTCGACGGGCAACGCGCCGGTCGAGCCGGCCTCCAAAGACAGGCTCTCCACCGTCTTCGCTGCCCCGACGGCGCATCCTGTCCGCTCACGCCGCTGGATGCTCGTCGGTGCAATCTCCGCAGCCGCCCTGCTCTACGGCCTCTTCTCCTGGCAGAAGTCCTTCCAACCGGCGCCCGCAGAAAAGCAACAGATCCTCCTCACCTCATCGCCCTTGGGCGCCCGCGTGGTCATCGGAGGCATCGAGACGGGTGCCGTCACCCCCACCACCCTGGTCGGGACCTCGATTGGCGAAATCAAGACGCTTACCGTGCGCCGCGAAGGCTTCGAGACACCTCCGGTAGGAACCGCAGACATCACCAGCACGGCGCCTCTCTCGTTGCTCTTCACGCTCAAGCCGCTTCCACACACCATCCGCGTCGACTCCAATCCACCCGGCGCCACCGTTGCAGTCAACGGCACCCCCTGCGGAAGCACTCCGACCGTCTGCATGCCCATCTATGTGGACCCCGCCGACGGCGCGACCTTGGAGCTCCGCCGCGACGGATTCGGCGCTGCGATCATCCCGCACACATGGGAGCCAGGACTCTCGCAGAGCACTGTAAGCCAGACGCTCCTGCCGCTGAATTCGCAGACCGCGGTTCCCAAGGCTGCGGAAAAGGGCAAGTCGAAGGGCAAGTCGAAGGACCGGGCGCGGAAGAAGGCGGACAACTCCAAACGGGCCAAACCCGCTGACACCGGGACAGCAACCCCGCCGGCAGCTACCGACAAACCAAACTAGACCGCGGCGTCGCTCACTTCGTCTCGCTCCTCTCCCTCGTCGCCGCCAAGGCCCGATAGCCGGTAGAACCAGAGCCGGATGTCGTCGATCACGGTATAGGCAACCGGCACGACCACCAGCGTCAGCACTGTCGAAAAGAGCATGCCACCCATCAGCGACCGGCCAAGCGGTGCGTAGGGGATGCCGACAATCGCGGTCGAGCCGAAGGCCATCGGGATGAGCCCGACAATGGTCGTCAACGCGGTCATCACGACCGGCCTGAAACGCTCTCTACCGGCAGCTACCAGCGCCTCGGTCCGCGTCAGCCCGCCACGTCTCCGCTCCGCCACAAGGTCGATGAGCACGATGCCGTTGTTTACAACCACACCCACCAGAATCACCAGCCCGATGCCGGCCATGACATCGAACGGTGTGCCCGTCAGATAGAGCGTCCAGATGGCCCCGGTGAAGGCAAACGGGACCGAGAAGAGGATGGCGAGCGGCAGGACGAAGGACTCGAAGAGGAAGCCCATGAGCAGAAAGATGAAGACCGTGGCCAGCAGGAAGGCGATGAAGAGGTCACTGTTGTTGGAGGCGATCCCCGTCAGCCGGCTCCCCTTCTCCGGACCATACCCTTCCGGCCAGGGAAAGGCTGCGAGCGCCTTATCCATCTCCTTGCCGAGCGCATCGATGTCTTCGCGGGAGGTACGAACGACGAGCTGCGCAACCGTGCGGCCGTTGACCCGCTCGATGGAGCCGGTGCCGGAGGCCACCTGACCATGGGTTACCGAGCCGAGCGGGACCATGCCGGAGAGTGTCGGGAGCGGGAGCGCGTCGAGCGCAGCCGGACTGGTCGCGGCGGCGGCCCCCGCAGAGGCGTAGATCTTGATGGGTTCATCACCACCGACAAGTTGGCCGACCTCACGGCCGCGCAGGGCCAGGTCGACGAAGGCACCGACGGCCCCAACAGGCAACCCAAGCGTGGCGGCGATCTCGCGGTCGGGCCTGAGCTGGAGTTCGCGGCTGGTGCTTGCCTCGTTGCGCCGGACAACGCTCGTCACACCCGGCAGCCGCTCGAGCCGCTCGATCACAGCCGGAAGCAGCGCATCGAGCTGAGCCGACTGTCTGCCGGCGATCATGAGGTCAATGCCGCCGACACCACCCGATGTGTCCCAGGTGAGCGACCACTTCGCGCCAGCCTTTCGGGGGACCCGACGCTGCAGCTCGGCGATGACACCCTCGCGCGTGAGCTTGCGATCGTCCGGCGGCACCAGGAAGCAGCGCACCTGCGGACGCCCCATCCAGCCACCCATGCGGACCACGATGTCGCGGAGCCCGAGCTCTTCACGGCCCGCGAGCAAAATGCGCTCCGCCTCCGCGAGCACCCTCTCCTGCTCATCCACTGTGACATTGTCGTCGAAGGCGTAGATCATGCGAACATCGCCGATGTTGGCCTGCGCCTGGTCGCTCTGCTGCACCTTGTCGCCGATCAGGAAGACCGAGGCGAAGAGCAGCGTGGCGACCAGCGCCACATCCCCGCGGTGGCGGAGCGCTACCTCCAGCCACCCCGCAAACCGATCCTCCACCCGCACCTTGTCCTCCCCAATCGGCACGCCCGGAATGGCCCACGGGAGGTGCGCTGCGATCCAGGGGATCCAGATGAGCGAGACGAAGAGGCTCGCGACGATCGAGGCGCAGACCGGCAAGCCGAGCTGCGACAGGTAGAAGGTTACGCTCTGGCTGCCGCTCATCAGCGTGATGGGCACAAAGGCCATGACATGGGTCGCCGTCGAGACAGTGATCGCCAGGCCGACCTCGCTCGCGCCGCCGATCACCGCCTCGCGACGTGGAACCCCGGCCGAGATGCGACGCTCGATCTGCTCACTCACGACGATGGCGTTGTCGACCACCATGCCGACGGCAAGGATGAGGCCGGTGAGGGAGAGGATGTTGAGCGAGTAACCCGCGAAATACATCACCGTGACGGCGATGAGCAGGCTGGCGGGGATGGTCAGCGCGATGACCACGGTGATGACCGCGCGCCGGAGGAAGAGCCAGAGGATGAGGATCGCGAGCGCCGCCCCCTCGAGGGCGCTGCCGTAGAGGTCTCTTATGGAGGTCTCGATCATCGAGCCCTGGTCGAAGAGCACATGTTGCTCGAGCGTTGCCAGCCGCGGCTCGCGGGCGATGACCTCGGCGAGGGCCCGCTTCGTCGCAGTCGATACCTCGACCGCGTTCGCCGCCGACTCCTTGAACACCGCCACGAAGATGGCCTCCTGCCCGTTGACCCGGTGGACCATCCGCTCCGCCCTGTCGACCATCTTCACCGTGGCAACCTCGCCGAGTTTGACGGAGCGGCCCACAGGCAGCGAAGAGAGGTCGGCCAGCGACTGCAGCTCAGCAAGCACCCGCACAGGTTGGCGGCCGGAGCGGGTCTCGATTGCTCCCGCAGAGAGCAGGAATCCCGCCCTCCGAAGCGACTCCACCGCCTCTGTCGTCGTCAGCCCCCGCGCAGCCATCCGGGCGAGGTCGAAGTCGACCTCCACCGCATCGTCGGGTGCGCCGATAAGTTCGACGCGCGAGACACCCTCCACCCGCTCCAACTGCGGGACGATGCTCGTCTGCACGCGGCCTGCGAGCTGTTCGCCCTCCCGCTCCGTCGAGATGCCGAGCCAGACGACCGGGTCGTCGCTCGGGTTATACTTCCAGACAAAGTAGGTGAGCACCTCGTCGCCCATACCAACGCGGGCCCGGTCGAGCTGCTCGCGCACCTCGTTGTAGGCAACATCCATGTTGGTCCGGTTCGCCAGTGCGACCAGAAAGCCGGCAGAGTTGGAGCCGATGCGGGTCTCCACCCGCTCCACGCCCTTGACCAGCCGCAGCGCCGCCTCGAAGGGCTCGGCGACCCGCTGCTCGATGTCGCGTGGCGCTGAGCGGAGCGTAGGAACCTCCACATAGAGGAAGGGGGGCGAGAAGCCCGACGGAACCAGTTCGACCGGGATGCGGAACCAGGCGACCAGGCCCAGAACCATGAGCGACAGGGTGAGCATCAAGGTCGCGACCTTCCGCTCTACCGCCATGCGGGTGAGCCGCGACTCCGAGCGGCCGGTCATGGGGACGACGCGTCCGAGGTGACCGGGGCCTCTGCGAAGGTCGACAGGAGCCGACCGCGCGCGGCGAGAAGCTGCAGCTGGGCCGTCTCCTCCTCGGCAGCAATCCGACGCTCCGCAGCGCGGGATTGTTCGTGGCCCTCGAGCGCAGCGAAGAGTTCATCCATTGTCCCGTAGCCGGCCTCAAACTTGGCCTCGCGCGCAGCAAGGAGCCGCGCGGTCTCCTCGCTCCTGCGCGTCGCCAGCTCCCGACGCGCACCCATGGTCGCGAGCCGCTCGCGGCCCACCCGCACCTCGCGGCAGACCGTCGCTTCGAGCGCCGACTGCTGCGTGCGGAGCCGCTCTCCGACGAGCCTCGACTGCTCGAGCCGGGCGTCGGCGGCGACATTGTCGAGCGGCATCGTGAGCGTAAGCGCGGCACCGTAGCCGCGGGCCTCCATGGAGGCAGCGTCGGAGAGGCTCCCACTCCAGCCGTCGGAGGTGCCCGAAGGCGAGAGCGAACCTGTCAGGTCGAGCGACGGGCGCCCCTCCTCCCGGGCCGTCTCCACCGCGAGCTCCGCCTGCTGCCGGCGCATCGCTAGCTCCTGCAGCCTCGGATCCAGGGCGATGGCCTCTGCGCAGAGCGCATCTGCGCCCTCGGAGGGTGGCAGCCAGCTCCGCAGCGGCTCGGTCGGGACGACCACGACGCCGGGCGGCGCGCCGATCGCCGCTGCCAGTCCAGAACCGACAAGCGCGAGCGACTCTTCCGCGGTCATCAGGGCTTCGCGCAGCGAGAGCTCGCGCACCTCGAACGAGGCAACCTCCACCGCCGCCAGCTGGTCCGCTTCGACCAGCGCCGTTGCCATCTCGGTGAGCCGCTTGGACCGCTCTAGCGAGGCGCGGAGGTCGGCGAGTTCGGAGTTCGCGGCAACCCAGCGGGCGTAGAGGGTGAGCGCCTCGAGCGAGGCCCGCGCAACCAGCCCGGAGGCGCTCTTGCGACGCGCCTCCAACTCCAGCGAAGCCTGCTGCTCTACCACCTCCGAAACGCCACGGCCGGCGCCCTTGAGCAGCGGTTGCGTCAAGGTCACGCTCACGGCCGTCGTGAACCAGGGCCCGAGCTCGATGGGGCTCTTGTCGGCTCCGAAGAAGAGGCAGGGAATGTAGAGCCCCTCCTCGTTGCCGGTCGAACAGGGCACAGACTGCGTCCGGCGGAGCTGACCGAGCGTCAGCGCCATGGTGGTGCCCCACGGCAACGCCTTCGCCAGCCCCATCGACCAGCGCCCGAGTCCGTCGGTGCTCAGTTCGCCGCGACCGCTGCCGCCCGGATAGGACTCGTTCTGGTCATAGCCCACAGAGGCCTGCAGCCCCCACGACCAGCGCGCCTCGAGCGCCCGCTCCGCTATCTCCGCCTCGCGCACCGCAGCCAGCGCCTCGGCCACCGCGGAGTTGCGGGCCGACAGCTCCGCGAGCAGCTCCGCCCGCGTCAGCCGCAGCTCCGTAAACCCGCTCCCCTCACTCGCCCGGGCAGCGCTGCTGCAAAGCAGCAACACGACAGCCAGCAGGACTCCAAACTGGCGACTCATTCGCCCCCGGCCGCATAAAGGTTCCGGAGCGCAGTTCCCGGATAGTACCGCTCAAGGATCTGCTCGGCCGTCCAGCCCCGCTGCGCCGCGCCGATTGCGCCCGTCTGACACATACCCACGCCATGTCCGAAGCCACCGCCCTGGATCACCAACTTCTCGACGAAGCCCGCCGCGTTCGTCGTCGGCTCAAGCACAAACAGCGCGCTCCGCAGGCTGCCGAGCGTGCGGCGAATGTTCAGTTCACGCTCCACCACCAGGCTCCCGGCGTCGCCCTCCAGCTCGAGCCGCGTCGCCCTGCCGCTCCGGTCGCGCGCCGCAACACGGATGGAACGCACCTTGCCCACAGACTGCCGCTTTGCGACCGCCTCGGCGAGCTGCGCTGCGTTCAACTCTACCCGCCAGCGGAACGAGGCCAGCGCGCCAAATTCACGGATGTTCGACAACACGTCGCCGGGCTCCGCGAGGAAGGCAGCGACTGCACCGTCGCTACCGATGCCGCCTGCAAACTTCGACGAGGCCTCCGCGCCATCGTAGTGGGGCTGAAGGTATGGAAGAGGCTCGCTCCCCCACGTGGTGTCGTTGCCGCCCGCGAAGCCGCCATTGTTGGCCGAGAAAGAGGCACGGATGAGCGCGTCGCCACTCGCCAGCACGAGGCCTCGCGTCTGCCGCGCTGCCGCCGTCGTCGTTGCCGACTCTGCGCCGATGCCCTTGTAGACTTGGCAGCGCTGGTCGGAGCAGGTCATGTAGGGGTCGGCGGTGTAGCGCGTGCCAAGCGAGCCGAGCACCTCGGAGCGGGCCGCAACCGCCTGCGCGCGGAGCGCCTCGACGGGCGCCGAGACATACATCTCCGAGGGCAGCACGCCCTCCACCAACCGCTCCAAACCAACCTCGTTCACCAGCACCATCTGCCCACCGCGATCGGCGGCAAAAATGAGCGAACCCACATACCTGCGCTTCTCTTTGCCCTCGCCCTTCGTCCCGCGATCATAGACGACATCTTCCACCGTAAAGACCGTCTCCGGCCGACCGCGAAGCCAGGCGAGATCACGGCTGTGAACCACCACGCCACCCGGTAGCCCCGACACATCGAACCAGCCACCCGGATAGTCAGCCAGCTCCGAATGTACTGTCGCCTCGATGCCCCGCTCCGTCGCGAGCCGCTCCGTCAGAGAGTCCGCCTCCGCCTGCGACGAGGTCCGCCCCACCGCGATCAGCAGCTTGCGCGTGTCGAACCGCTGCCCGTCGACCGCAAACACCGCACCAACCTGCAGCACCTCTGCGTCCCAGCCAAGCCCCTGCCACTGCGACACCAGCCTCTCGGCACCCGCGAGCGAGTCGGCCGGCAGCTCCGAAACCACCACGGCGTAACTATAGCGACCCGGCTCGCCGCCCCGAATCCGCACCGTGAGCGTTGTGTTTGCGGGCACATCCACCGCGAGCGCACCATCGCCCATCGGGTCGATCTGAACAAGCGTGTTGGCCGTCAGCCGCACCTCGGCGGCGGCATCCATCAGGCCAACGCGGATGAGCGGCTCACGGTCTGCAGAGAAGCGGAGCTGCGGGCTGTAGAGGATCGCCAGCCGATCGCCCCGCGTCAGCTCTCCGGCCTGCAGCGCGGTCCACGGCAGGAGCAACGCGAGCGCAGCAACGAGGCTGCAGACAGCCCGCCCCCGCTCTCTCGCCAACGCTCTCCAACCAGCCAAGAACATCTGCCACCTTGCTCGAACAACGGTGCCAATCGTTACGGCGCAGGACCCCGAGTGGCAAGCCGGATCGCCTGCCGACGCCGGCGCGCCACATGGAGAAATCCGAACAACAGCGCCGCAGGCCAACCCACGGCGGCGGCCGTCGCGCAGCCCTGCGCTTCACGCACCGCAGGCTTCGTCGTCTCGGCCAGCCTGCACCACCGGCCGCGGTAGCCACCCGCGCTCACCACATCGCTACAGGCACCGCCGCAGGCAAGGCTCGGACCGCACTCCTGCAGGCAGCGCCCGGCCTGCCCAGCCTCCGCAGCGCAGAGGCCCTCTGCGCACGCAGAATCCTGCTCGCACGGGTCGCCCAACGCGGCTGCTACAACGGGAGCATCGGGCCTGCAGAAGCCGACGTCATCCTCCTCGGAACCGAGCGGGACGCAGGTCGCCCCAGCCTCGCACGCCTGCCAGCTGTCACAGCGCCAGGCCCAGCGCGAGGCGCCCTCAAACTGCACGCAGAGCAGTCCTGCGGGGCTCGGCCCTTCGCCATCGCAACGCTCTCCCGCACGCCCGAACGAGTCGACGCAGCCCTCGGCCACGGGGGTGAAGAGGGCTGCATCAGGACGCACCCCATACAGGCCGCACAACTCCCCAAAATCGCCTGCTGCAGGGCTACCAAATCGATGGCTCTGACCGGAGCCCACCACGCCATATGTCACCCGTCCGCCATCGTCGTAGCGGTCGTCGAGCCCGAGCGCGTGGCCGAGTTCATGCAGCAGCACACCGCGCTGCGAAAACGAGGCGCTGAGGCAGTTATCGTTCCACCGCTCAGCCGGGCCGAACAGTTCGATGTCCGACTCCACGATGAAGCCCGCTGCATCGCACCGGTTGCAGGTGGCAGCGATCACCGACTCCTCATTGCCGGAATCCGGGGCAGACTCCACGAAAACCACGGCGTTCAAACCATCGCGCTGAAACCGCGTCTGGTCGACCACCTCTGCAGTGAGCGCCGGTGCCACGCAGGGCCCCTCCTGCCAGGCGCGCATGGCATCGCGCAGGTCGTAGGCCAAGCTGCCACTGAGCACCGTGGCGGGCACCTCGAAGGTTACAGCAGCGCCGTCGCGCCAGCGGGCACCGGGTGGGCAGGCGTTGCAGTCGTCGCCCCATGCGTCGGCCCACGCAACGCCCGCTGGGAGCAGGAGCAGCAGGGCCATGAGCAGCCCTTTCGTCACGGGCGACTCAATACTGCGACACGCTGTCGTTCCGCCGCACAGGCGTAACGCGCGGCGGCGGGCTCGAACGGACCACGCGGCCGTAGAGCGTGCGCTCATACCCCGTCGGCCGACCGGCCGCGTCCAAGATGGGTTGGTTGGGGACAGTGCGGCGAGCGCCGCCCTTGGTCACGGGAGCAGGCCGTTCAAGGAGCCGCTGCATCGCAGCGACGGAGTCGGGACGGCTGAACCGCAGCCCGTCGCTGCCAACCTTGATACCGCCCTGGCCGGCCGAAGCGCCTGAAGATGCCGGATCTCCGGGCGCCGACGCACCTCGGCGAACCTGCTGCGGCCCCGACGTTGCAGCAGCCGGCGGCGGGGCCGCCGAGCCGTCGCCAACCTCCTGCGGCCGCGCAGCAGCAAAGTAGGAGAGCATCGTGTCACCCTCGCCTGGCAGCCGGTAGACAAAGATGCTGCGGCTGCTGCCATCCATCGAGACCAGCCGCGTGCCGCCGTCGAAGCGGGTGACGGCGAACCGCTTGTCGGCCTCAAGGAGCCTCGAAACCGTATCCCGCACGCTCGATGCAATGCGGGCATGGGCCAGCGCCTCCGACATGAACTCCACCTGCGTTCCCGGCAGCCGCGGGAGCCCGAAGATGGGCAGGTCGACGCTCGCTCCGGAGCCATCTCCGGAGGCCGAAACCGAAGCAGCAGGACCAGCAGGAGAGGCCGGCGCCGCACCACGGTCACAGGCCGAAACGAGGAGCAGAACAAAGAACAGTGTGAGCCTGCGCGCCATCATCGCCCTACTCCACGATCACGCCCCAACTCGTCGGAAACGAGTTGAGGGGCTTCTGCGTATCGAGGTCAACCGAGGTCTGGCTGGAGGCCTGCGCCGAGGCCGCCGTGTCGCTCGCCGCCGACTGGCCCGAAGCACCAATCTGGAGCGACCAGCCTGCGTCAGAAATGCCCCCGAACTTCACCCGGCTCCCACCGAACGGATCGCTCACCGCCGACGTCTCATAGCAGCTCACCGGCCGCGTGATGTCGAGCGAGTAGACGATCGAGTTCTCGGCAATCACCGACGCATCCACCGTTCCGGACTCCCAGTAAGGCACCTTGTCGACGCTCGTCGGATCGAGCGGCGCCTCCGTCAGACGCGGAACAAAGGTCACATCCCGGTCAATCGTGTCGACGATGTGCCGCTCCGCAGCGTCCGTCCCCTGGAAGTCGATGCCATAGACCCGCGCCTTGCCCATCGAGCAGCTCGCACTCCCCGTCTCGGGCAGGAAGGTGGCAAAGTAGGCCGTCTCATCAAAGATGCGTGGCCGCGCCGAGACCTTCTCGTTGGCTGCCAGTTCGAGCATCCAATTCATGTCGCCTTCGATGCCTGTCACAAGCCCCGTCGTGTTGCTGATGATCGGCTTCTCGACCACCGAAACCACATAGTTCTTCTCGGCGTCGACCGAGCGAAGGTCGTCTACGTTGCCGTAGCCAAACACCACCACCGCGCGACCGTCGGCCCGACGGAGCGCTATCGTCGGTCGGTAGAAGATCGCGCCAAAGTCGAGCGTGCCGGGGTCCGGCTCGCCCGATCCCGAACTGTAAAGTTCGAGCGTGGTGATCGGGTCGAAGAACTTCGTCACCTCCCACTCCGTCAGGTCGGCGCTCGACATGTCGATGCGCCACATGTTGCCCGCTGCATCACCCACAAAGGCGCGCGACACCGTCGCGTCGGCAAAGACGTCAAAGGCGGCCATCGAGCCGGAGAAGGGAGCCGGAAAGACCTGCTCATCGCCCGTCGAATCGTTCCAGCGATCGAAGCGGCGGAGCACCTTCCCCGTCTCGAGCTCCACCACATAGAGCACCCTGCCGATGCGCGTTGCCGAAAAGCCCGCGACGCCCGTCGACGGCAGGCCGCCAGGCAGGATCGCAACGCCCTTCTCGCACGATGCGCCCGATGCGGTGCAGTCGGCCACAAAGACCGTGCCCAGCGCCGGCTCGCCGAAGGTGTAACCGAGCTGCGGGTCGAGCTCCGAATCGAGCTCCCAGAGGAACTTCGGCGCGAGCGGATCGCTCACATCCATCGCCGTGTAACCCCGCCCGCCGCCGCGGTAGCCGGTCACCAGAACCGTCTTCCAGCGCTCCTCAAAGCTGCTCGCAGTCGGGCCGCGGTAGACCCGCACATCTTGCGCAACAGGCGAACCGTCCATCGTCAGCGCATGTCCGGAAAGCGTCGACTTCAACTTCGGCAGGAGCGAGGCCGGCGTCATCGCCCAGGCCTCCTCGCCCGTCTCGGTGTTGAAGGCGTGCAGCAGCCCGTCGTTCGTGTTGGCATAGAGCATCGTCGGGCGGCTCGCGACCGTCTCGGCGAAGGTCCGGTAGGCCACGCTGAAATCGAGCTCAGGGTCAGGTGCCCCCACAACCTCAGGGGTCGAGTGGAAGATGTCTCCCATACGGCTCTGTCGGTCGTTGGCTGCGGGAATCCCCGCGCCGGTCAGCGGGATGCTCGCCGGCAGGAGCATCTCCAACGGCGCCCGATAGTCCGCGTTCTGCCAGAGTTCGCTGATGGTCTCCCCGAAGGTCCAGTCCGTCACCAACTCCGCCTCGTTCGCGGTCGCGACATTGAACAGCGCATAGTTCGCCGCGGCCTGCGTCACCACGTCGCGAAGCTCCGTGAGACACGAATCGGCCATCGTGTTCTCCTCCGTCAGCGTGATCCCGATTCCCTTCACGCCGTCGGTCAGGTCGATACAGGCTGCCGACGCCGTCACGTCGGAACCCGGGAGCCCCGTTGCCGAACAGGCCGCCACAATCTCGGCGTTGCTCACACCGTAGGTAGCGTTCGTCAACGTACTGCCAATGAGGCCATGCGTGTCGGCAAACAGGCTCTCACGATTGGGCAGCGCGCAGCCATGCACCTGCGGCTGCGGCGTGTAGAGTTTGCGGTCAGTCCGAAGCTCCGACGCGTCGAGTTCATCCAGCCACGACGAGAAGAGGATACGAGCCCCCAGATCCTCCTCGAGCACCGTCCCCGCGCAGCCAAACTGCCGGCGCAACACATCGCCCGACCAATAGGGCGAGTCGGCATGCACTGTCGAAATCGCCCACATGTTGTAGGTCCCGATGGTCCCCGCGCTGCGGTACTCCGCCGTCCGCGTCGTCGTCAGCGGCGCGACCCGCGACGCCTCGCCCGCCAGCACCGAGCTCAGCACCGCGCTCAACTGAAAGCGCAGTTCGTCCTGCGTGTTCGCGATGAAGGCCTTGCGACCCGGCTTGTTCGCCTCAGCAATCGCATCAAAGATGAGCCCGGTCCCCGACACATTGAAGGCCACCACATAGAGGTCGATGCCCATGTCTGCGAGGTCAGCCGCATAGGCTGTCGCCTGATCATACCAGTAGCCCTCGCAACCCGTCGCGCCCTCACCCGAGCCCGACGACGAAGCGCCTGCGTAACAGGACTCGAACGAGTCTTCGCCGTCTGTGATGAGGATGACGTTGCGATCTCGGCAATCCGCCAGCGGATCTGGCTGGCCGAGCGAATAGTCGCACGAGCCCGCGCCGCAGATCCCCGTCGAGGCAGCAGGGCCTGTGTAGAAGCGGACCGTGTCTTCGAGCGCCGCAGCGATGGGCGTGGACCAGTAGGGGATCGATTCGAGGATCGCCCCCTGCACTGTCAGGTTGTTCGCCTGACGGAAGGCCAGCGTGTCGGTCGTCGGGTTGAGCGGCGGGATGGTCGGACCCAGGATGCTATCGCTCGCGCCCGTTGAGAGGCGACGCACACCCAGGTTCACGCAGGTCCCGCTGCCGCAGGGAATCGTCGCGCCGCCCGAGGTGGTGTTCGCGTTGCCATACGACCACATGCCCGAACTATCGGTCGCCGACTCGGGGAAGGAGTCGTAGGTCATGAACCCGAAGTTGACGGTATCACGAAGGTCATCAAGCAGCCCGTTGGAGGCCTGCGAAGCGGGCAGCTGTGCAGGGTCACAGTCGGAGGTTGTGGGGTTGCCGTCGTAGGCGCAGAGCAGGCTGTGCTGGAAGCCCTGGGGACGCGCCCCGTTGATGGTGTCGATGCGCCCCGAGGTGGTCCGGCCGTCGGCCGCGCAGAAGCGGTTCGCCACCGTGCCGGTCAGCGCCTCTTTGGCGATCATCATCCGGGTCCGCTCGTTGTCCGTCAAATAGGTTGGCGGCGCGCCGAGCGGCAGCGATGTCGGGTCCACACAGACCGACGGCACCGTGTCGGGCACCGAGGTGAAGTCCATGCTCCCGCTGGAATCGAGGATGATGAGCACCGAAGGCGTCGAGACCGGCTGCGACTCCGCGCCCGACTCCTGACCTAACGCCAGCGCCGGAAGCAGCAGACCGCCGAGCAGCCCCGCGCCGAGCCCTAAAATCCTATTGCAGTGCCGCATCGCTACTTCTCCGTCTGCGAGCAGGGAAACGGCCCCGCGAAGACCTCTGCGTCCATCCGGCTCCGCATCGAACCCGCCGCGTTCGAACGCCCGAGCGAACTGTCATTTGTGGTGTCCAAGGCCCGCTGATCTGCGTCAATCAGCTCCTCCGCCAGCAGCGGCGCCACCGCCCCAACCACGCTCACTTCGAGCCGCTTGAGGCAGTATTTACCCACCTCCGAGCCCGCAGCGTGGCGCGCGTCCACGGGGTTCCGATAGGTCACATAGTAGGCTGGCTGCATGCCCGACTGTTCCCCCGCGGAGGTCGCCGCGTAGACGCCAAAGGCCGACGCCGAATCTTGGCCCGTGACGAAGGTGGTCTTGCACTGCAGGTCCACATTCTTCTCCAGCGCCGCGGTCCGCGTCGGAGAATTGGTCGCCAGCTGCACGATGGCATCGGCCAGCGACTGGCACTGCAGCGCATTCACAGCCGCCGCCATCGCACCCTCGGTGATCTGTGACGCCTGCGCCGTAGAACGGCGTAACCGCGACGCCTGCGCACCCGAAATCGCCGAGGTGAAGGCCACCGCACCCAGCCCGGTCAACGCCATCAGTACAAGCAGCGAAATGATCAGCGCACTGCCCCGCTCGCTCACTTTCTTGGGCTGAAGTTGCTTCATCTTGGCTCCCTTATCGCACATCGGCGAAGGCGAAGTTGGTGAGCGTCACCTCGCCGCGGACCGTCGAGACATAGGAACGCTCCTCCGAGCCAGGAACATTCGGGTAGAGCGGGAAGGTCTGCTTGAGGGCCTCGCCAGAACCATCTGCCGCCAGCCCCTTCGTCGGGCCGTCAAACCGCGCCGAAATCTGAAGATAGGCATACCGTGCCCGCTCCACCTGAACATCCGAGGTACCGCCCATCTTCTCGTTCGGGATCGTCCCCTCGTCGTCCGACCAGACCTCGCCGCTCCGATCGCCATCGTTCTGCATGTCCGGCACCAGCCCCGCGGCCCCCGCGACGCCGTCAAACCAGACCTGAAAGTCCACGATGTTCCGCGCGATGATGACCCGTCGCGGAGGGTCCAAGGAGGCGCCAGAAGCGTCGAGCTCCTCGCGGACCAGCAGGAAGTCGGTCGCAGCCACAGGGTCCTGAACCACGTCGTAGGCCACACGCTGCAGCGACACGATGACGTCGCTCTTGTCGAGGAAGTCGAAGCGGCAGAGAGAGTCGCTCCCGAAGTCGCCCACCTCGCCCAAGAAGGTGTCGCCCGCATCCAATCCGACAACACCCGTCGGGTTACCCCAGGTCACAACCCCGGCGCGCAGAAACTGCATGCCGCCCTGCTTGTTCACGACGCCCAGAATCGCGCCGTCAAAGACATAGGCCGCCAGCTCGTTGCTCATCGATGGGTTGAACAAGGTGAGCGACGAAGCGCCCGGCGCGACCGTGTCGGGATGAAACCGCTGCCCCGTTCGGAAGGCCCCCGCAAGCTCCAGGCGGTCGGGCTTCTTGCCAGACACATAACTTGCCGGCGGGAAGGCGTCGGCATCAGAGCCCGACAGCGCCAGCGTGGCGCCGCCGTCGAGCAGCTTCACCGCCACGAACTTCTCGCTGCCCATCCAACTCGGGTTGGCACAGGGCTTCCGGAGCCCCTTGTAGAGCCGCGGATCGTCCAATCCCGCATTCGGCGCCATCTCGTAGCCGGCCGTCCTCAGATCGTTCCGCACCACATCCAGCGCCATGTGAAGCCGCTCCAGCGCCAGCCCTGACTGCGAGGTCGTATCAAACACCTTCGTCGCATTCGTGATCAGCGTACCCAGCGCGATGATCACGATCGAACTGAGCAACACCGCGATCAGCAGCTCCACCAGCGTGAAGCCGCGCATCGCTCTCACAGCGCGCCCGCTCACAGTGCACCTCCCGAAAGCGCCGGATTCGGCGCAAGAACCGTCGACGCCACAACCTCCGAGAGGCTGTCACTGCCAAAGTTGGTTGGGTCCATCACCGTGTCGCAACCCTGCGAAATCAGATAGTCGCCCGCCTCGTTCCGGGCCCAGACAACACGCACCTCCACCCGACCCAGCGACTCATCTCCCAGCCGCGTCACGCGGTAAAAGAGACAGAAATTGCTGTTGAGCTGCGAGTAGGTCGCAGCACCATCACCAAGCCGCGTGCTCTCAGGCAGTTTCGGCAAACCGAGCTGGTTGTAGGTCACATTGTCTACCGCGGGCTCTGCAGCCGGACGCACCCAACTGCCCGGCGATGCCATCGCCCGACCCAGCGAAGAAGAGCTGTCCCAGCCAATCGACCGCACCCAGAGCACCGAGTCGCGACGCAGCCGCTCTAGCTGCGTCTCTGCCAGCACCGAGGCGTTCCGCATGTTGTTCGTGGCACGCGCCGAGACAATCGCGACCGTCTGAATGCCGATGATGCCGATGATGCCAATCGTCAGCACCAGCACCGCGATGAGCACCTCCAGAATCGTGAAGCCCCGCTCCATCGAACCGGCACCGAGACGCGCTGTCAGCTTCGTTTTCATCAGAAGAGACTCCGGATCAGGAAGCCTGGCGGCATCTGGTCTATCATACCCATCGGCCCCACCTCGAGGTCGCGTGTCAGCGCGCCCGTGTGGCAATCGTCGTTGCTGCCACCCTCACAAATCGCCTCCACGAACTCCAGCAGCACCCGCCCGCCAAACACCAGCCCGTTCTGCGCAGATGCGTTCCCCACCGACGCGTAGGCCGCGCCCGTCACAGCATCCACCATCCGGCCCGCAGGCGTGAGACAGAGCGTCGTCACCCCCGAGGAGCTCGACGGCTCTACCCGAACCAGCGCCGCGCCACGAAAGTTGCCGCTCGGCGTATGATCCACCTCAAAGCCAGGATTCTTCGTCAGCGTTGGCAGCGTGCCAACGACGCCCCCCTGGCAGGTGTTGTCGGGCGACACATAGACCGTGATGCGACCCACGCTCGAACCGCGCCCTCCCTCTGCCGTGCCTTCCCATGACACATCCGACTCCTGAATCTGGATCAGCATCGCTCGACCCGTCGACCGGGCTGCAGCACGCACCTCCTCCACCAGATTCCGAGTCCGCGCGGTCGCACGCTTGAGGTTGTTCGCATTGTTCGGACGGTTCACGAAGTAGGCCCCAATCGCCAGGATCACGCCCGCGATGACCACCACGATCATCAGCTCCACCAGCGTGAAGCCCCGACCGATTTTGCGCTTACGACTTTTCGACATGCATCACCTGCTTTGGCGCGACTGCGCCCTGCCTGCTCAAGTCTACAAGATTCGTGCCACGCACGCACACAATCCGCACCCACTTCGCCAACCTGCGCCGCCGCCCGCGCCGCCTCAGCTCCCACTGCGCCCGCGCCTCCATCGCCGCGCGCAAAGCCGCACCTTTTTGCAGACCCGCCTGCCAACTTTGCGCCATCGGTTGCAGGCCAACCCGCCCCCGACTACCCTGCCCAACAACCAATCCGCCAGAGCGTGGTCCCATGCAGCACAGACCCTCCGCCTTCTCTCCCACCTCGCTCCAACAGTGGCGTGTCCAGGTCGAGAAGGACCTCAAGGGTGTCGCCCTCGACACCATCAGCATCCGCAGCCGCGACGGCTTCCAACTCCCGCCCCTCGTCCAGCCCGCGCCTCCGACAGCACGCGCCACCGCAACCCACGGCGCCATCGCCGAGGCCTTCGCCACCCACGGGCCCTGGACCACCGCTGCCCTCGTCGTCTCCGACGATGCCGCCCAACTCGCCGCACTCGTCGCGACAGCGGCCTCGCGCGAGGCCTCGCTGGTCTGGCTCGATACCGCGCTTCGTGACATCGACCTGGCCCACGCGCTCGTCGACCTCCAGCCGCTCCCACGCATCGCACTGCTCCGCGCACCGAGCGCCAACACCGCCGAGCTCGCCCCCATCGCCCACCGCGTCAAGGCGACCTCCAACCCCTTCCCCGCCCAGCTCCGCGCCCAGGCCTCCGCAGCGGCAACCGCGACCGCCGTCGAAGCCGCGCTCCAATCCCCGGGCGCACTCCTCGCAGACGCGACCTTCTCTGCTGAGGCAGGCCACTCCGAGGCCACCGAACTCGCACTCGCACTCACCGCAGCCGCCCGTTGGCTACAGGCTGCCGATGCCCGCGGCATGGAACTCGAGCCGGTCGCTGCCCGCATCGAACTCCTCCTCGGCACGGGTCGCGACCTCTTCTTCACCCTCGCCAAGTTCCGCGCCGCGCGGCTGCTCATTTCGTCGCTGTTTGACCGCGCCGGCCTCACCGCCGTGCCGCGCATCCACGCGCTCGAGACGCTGGCCTCCAAGACAACGCTCGCCCCCTGGACCAACCTCATCCGCCTCTCCGTCGAGACCTCCGCTGCCATCTTCGGCGGCGCCCAGTCCATCGCCCTCCGAGGCCACGACGCTGCCTCCGGCGCCGCCTCCCCCGAAGCCCTCCGACTCGCCCTGAACGCAGCCTGCATCCTCCGCGAAGAGTCGCACCTCGGCGTTGTCGCAGACCCCGCGCAGGGCTCCGCCGCGCTCGAACAGCTCACCGAACAACTCGCACAGGCCGCATGGGCCCTCTTCCAGGAGGAGCAGCGCGGTGCAAAGGACGGCAGCGGACTCGTTGCAAAGGGAGACGCCGAGAGCGCACCCAAGTTCGCCGCCGCCGTGACACGCCGCCGCGCATCAATCATCGGCGTCACCGAGTTCCCCGACCTCGGCGAACGCGCCGTCGCCCCGGCAGTTGCCGTAGCCGGCCCCGCCGCACCCCGCCGCTGGTCGCAACCTGTCGAAGCCGCCCGCTCTGCCGTCGAAGCCACCACGCCCGGTGCACGCCCCACAATCGCGCTCTACATCGGCGACCCCTCCGACAAGCTCAAGCCCCGCATCGCCTTCGCCAAGGGCCTCTTCGCCACGCTCGGCTTCAACTCCACCGAAGTCAGGCTCGGCAGCGGCACAGCCGCCGCCGCCGTTGCCTGCCTCTGCACCTCCGACGCCCTCCTCGCAGAGCAGACCCCTGCCTTCATCGAAGCTGCCCGCAGCGCCGGTGCCAGCCACCTCTTCGCAGCCGGCAACCCAGGCGACGCGGCCGCCGAGCTCAAGGCCGCCGGCCTCACCGACTTCCTCAACCTCGCCACAGGCCTCGCACCGCTCCTGCAGCTCGCAGCGCAGCTCCCCTCGGAGACACCATGAGCCGCCTCCCAGACCTCTCCTCCGGCGAACTCCTGCCTCCCGCACGCAGCGCCAACCTCACAGGCAGCCTGAGCACACCCGAAGGCATCAACATCGCCCCCGCCTACACGGCCGACATCCGCGACAGCATCGACGCCATCCACTCCATGCCCGGCTTCGCTCCCTTCCTCCGCGGCCCCTACACCAGCATGTATGCGGCGCAGCCTTGGACCGTCCGCCAGTATGCCGGCTTCTCCACCGCCGAGGCCTCCAACGCCTTCTACCGCCGCAACCTCGCCGCCGGTCAGAAGGGCCTCTCCATCGCCTTCGACCTCCCCACCCACCGCGGCTACGACTCCGACCACACCGCCGTGGTCGGTGATGTCGGAATGGCCGGCGTCGCCATCGACTCCATCCTCGACATGCGCATCCTCTTCGACGGCATCCCGCTCGACGAGATGAGCGTCTCCATGACCATGAACGGCGCGGTCCTCCCCGTCCTCGCCCTCTACATCGTCGCCGCCGAGGAGCAGGGCGTAAGCCGCGATAAGCTCACCGGCACCATCCAGAACGACATCCTCAAAGAGTTCATGGTGCGGAACACCTACATCTATCCGCCCAGCCCCTCGATGCGCATCATCGCAGACATCTTCGCCTACACCTCGCGCGAGATGCCCCGCTTCAACAGCATCTCCATCTCCGGCTACCACATGCAGGAGGCCGGTGCGACGGCCGACCTCGAGCTCGCCTACACCCTCGCCGACGGCGTCGAGTATGTGAAGACCGGCATGGCTGCAGGCCTCGACATCGACGCCTTTGCGCCCCGCCTCTCCTTCTTCTTCGCCATCGGCATGAACTACTTCATGGAGGTGGCCAAGCTCCGCGCAGCACGCCTCCTCTGGGCCCGCCTGCTCCACGACCTCGGCGCCAAGTCGCCCAAGTCCATGGCGCTCCGCACCCACTGCCAGACCTCGGGCTGGAGCCTCACCGCCCAGGACCCCTTCAACAACGTCACCCGTACCGCCATCGAGGCGCTCGCAGCCGCGCACGGCCAGACGCAGAGCCTCCACACCAACTCGCTGGACGAGGCGCTCGCGCTGCCCACCGACTTCTCTGCCGCCATCGCCCGCAACACCCAACTCTACCTCCAGAAGGAGTCGGGCACGACCCGCTTCATCGACCCCTGGGGCGGCTCCAACTTTGTCGAGAGCCTCACCGACGAGCTCGCCGCCAAGGCCTGGAAGCTCATCCAAGAGGTCCAGGAGCTGGGCGGCATGGCCAGCGCCATCGAGACCGGCCTGCCCAAGATGCGCATCGAAGAGGCTGCCGCACGCACGCAGGCCCGCATCGACAACGGCGCCCAGACCATCGTCGGCATCAACCGCTTCAAACTCGACCAAGAGGCCGACATGGAGCTCCTCCGCGTCGACAACAGCGCCGTCCGCACGGCCCAGCTCGAGCGGCTCGCCAAGCTCAAGGCCGAGCGCGACAGCAGCGCCGTCGAAGCAGCGCTCGCCGCCATCACCGAGGCCGCCAAAGAGGGCACGGGCAACCTGCTCGAACTGGCCGTCAGCGCGGCCCGCGTCCGAGCCACCGTCGGCGAAATCTCGCTCGCGCTCGAGAAGGCCTACGGCCGCCACAAGGCCCAAATCCGTGCCATCTCCGGCGTCTATGCCGGCGAGTCGGCCGCCCGCGACCCCCGCGTTGCAGAGGCCCGCGCAGCAACCGACGCCTTCGCCGAGCGCGACGGTCGCCGCCCCCGTATCCTCATCGCCAAGATGGGGCCGGATGGCCACGACCGCGGCCAGAAGGTCATCGCCTCCGCGTTCGCCGACCTCGGCTTCGACGTCGACATCGGCCCCCTCTTCCAGACGCCCGAGGAGGTCGCCAAGCAGGCGGTCGAGAACGACGTCCACATCGTCGGCGCCAGCTCGCTTGCGGCCGGCCACCTCACGCTCGTCCCCTCGCTGATCCAGGCGTTGAAGGCGCTCGGCCGCGAAGACATCCTGGTCGTTGCAGGCGGTGTCATCCCGCCCTGCGACCACGCCGCCCTGCGCGAGGCCGGCGTCGCCGCAGTCTTCGTCCCCGGCACCGTCATCCCGGTCGCCGCGCTCAACCTCATCGCCATCCTCACCAGCCGGCTATGACCGCGCCCGCCCGACGCCCCTCCGCACGGGAACTCGCCGACGGCCTCCTCGCGGGCAACCGCACCCTCCTCGCACGCGCCATCACCATGGTCGAGAGCCGGCGGCCCGACGACCAAGCCGTCGCGCTCGACCTCCTCGACCTCATCCTCCCCCACACGGGCGGCTCCCTGCGCGTAGGCATCACCGGCGCACCCGGCGTCGGAAAGTCCTCCTTCATCGACCGCTTCGGCGCCAACCTCGTCGCTTCCGGCCGCAAGCTCGCCGTCCTCGCCGTCGACCCCAGCTCCACCCTCACGGGCGGCTCTATCTTGGGGGACAAGACCCGCATGCAGGAGCTCGCCCTCCTCCCGCAAGCCTTCGTCCGCCCCTCCCCCTCGGCAGGCACGCTCGGCGGCGCAGCCCGCAAGACCCGCGAGGCCATGCTCCTCTGCGAGGCCGCCGGCTTCGACACCATCCTCATCGAGACCGTCGGAGTCGGCCAGTCCGAAGCCGCCGTCGCCGACATGGTCGACCTCCTCGCTCTCCTCCTCCTCCCTGCCGGCGGTGACGACCTCCAGGGCATCAAGCGGGGCATCCTCGAACGGGCCGACCTGCTCGTCATCAACAAGGCCGACGGCCTCCTCGAGAGCACCGCCAAGCGTACCGCCCGCGACTACGCCGCCGCACTCCATGTGCTCCCGCGCGAACGCAACGAGGCGCCGCCCGTCCTCCTCACCAGCGCCCTCACCGGAGCCGGTATCGACGAAGTCTGGCAGACGCTCCTGCGCCTCCATGCCGAGGCCACCGTTTCGGGCCACGCCGAGGAACGCCGACGCGCGCAGCGCGAACGCTGGCTCACAGATGCCATCGCCACTGGCATCGAAGAGGCTCTCGCGGCGCAGCCAGAAGCAGCAGCAGCCCGCGAAGCTGCCATGCGAAGTGTCACCGCGGGTCTCCAGCACCCCGGCCGTGCAGCGCGCGCCGTCGTCGAGGCCTTCCTCCACAGCGGCGCGAAGCCCTCCGCAGACTAGTCCTGCGCGTCGTAAGCCAGTTCGAGTAGCTTATCGCCCGGCTTCACAATGTCGCCCGCCGCAACCGCGACCCTCACCACCTTGCCGGCAGCCAGGCAGCGGAGCTCATTCTCCATCTTCATCGCCTCGATGATGACGAGCGTCTGCCCCTCCTTCACCGCGTCGCCCTCGACCACCTTCACCAGGATGATCTTGCCGGCCATCGGGCTGTTGAGCACCGGCTTCGCCGAGCCACCGGCAGCACCGGTCGCAGCCTTCAGCGCGTAGGTGCGGGCGTCGAGCATCTCGAACTTCGAGTCGCCATTCGGCAGCGTCACCACCGCATCGCTCCCCTCCCATACCACGCGGGCATCGAGGCTCCGGCCCTCATGCCGCATCGCCACGCCGCTCGCATGCGCGTGAGCATCGAGTTCGAAGCGGCGGCCATCCACCGTCACCACAAACCGGTCCTCGCCCGCAGGCTCCACCGCAATCTCTACTGCCTTGGCGCCACGCTTTGCGGGAACCCGTACATACCGATCGATGCCCATCGTCCTGCTCCGCTTAGGTGGAGAGGCGGCTAACCTGCCGCGCTCTGCCAAAGTCACGCCAACCATCACGGTCCGTCTCGCCACCAGATGCCGCAGGCGATGCCGACTGCGCACGACGAAGGTGAAGCGACAGCGCAGCCGCAGCGAGCGCCAGCGCCTCGTCCTCGCCCTCAAGCGGCTTCACCGCCTTGAAACGCTCCAGGATCGGATTCACAACGCCGGTGTCGTAGCTGCCGCTCACAAAGTCGGGCTCCACAAGGCAGGCCTTGAGGAACGCAATGTTGTTCGCGATGCCATCCACCTGGTACTCGTCGAGCGCCCGGAGCAGCCGCAGCCGCGCCTTCTCCCGCGTCTCGCCCGTGACGATGAACTTCGCCACCATGGGATCGTAGTGCAGGCTCACCTCGGTGCCCGAGTCGTAGCCGCTGTCGTTTCGCACGCCCGGCCCCTGCGGAACAACCATGCGACGGATGAGGCCCGGCGACGGCAAGAACTGGTTCGCGGGGTCCTCCGCGTAGATGCGCACCTCGATGGCGTGACCGCGCTGCGAGAGCTGCTCCTGCGTGAAGCGCAGCGGCAGCCCTGCCGCAATGTGCAGCTGCTCCTCCACCAAGTCTACACCCACAACGGCCTCGGTCACGGGGTGCTCCACCTGAAGGCGGGTGTTCATCTCGAGGAAGTAGAAGTTCTTGTCCCGGTCGAGCAGGAACTCGAAGGTGCCGGCGCCCACGTAGCCAACGGCCTTCGCGCCCTGCACCGCAACCTCGCCCATCTTGCGGCGAATCTCGTCTGACAGCACCGCGCAGGGCGACTCCTCAATCACCTTCTGGTGACGCCGCTGCACGCTGCAGTCGCGCTCGAACAGCGAGACCCCGTTGCCATGCTCGTCGCACAGCACCTGAATCTCCACATGCTTCGGCTCGACCACGAACTTCTCCACGTAGCAGGCCTCGTTGCCGAAGGCCGACCGCGCCTCGCGCCTCGCCCCGTCGAAGGCCTCCTCGAACCGCGACGCCTCGTCCACGCGACGCATGCCCTTGCCGCCGCCGCCGGCCGCAGCCTTGATCAGCACGGGAAAGCCGATTGCCTCTGCAAACACCAGCGCCTCTGCGGCTGTCGGAATCGGGTGCTCGGTACCAGGCACAACAGGCACGCCCGCCGCGATCATCCGGCGACGCGCGGCGGTCTTCTCGCCCATCGCCTCGATCGCCGAGGGCGGAGGACCGATGAAGACCACACCCGCATCGGCACAGGCCTGCGCGAACTCCGCATTCTCCGAAAGGAAGCCGTAGCCTGGGTGGATCGCCTCGGCGCCCGTCAGCTTCGCGACCTCCAGAATCTTGTCCATCCGGAGGTAACTCTCGCGGCTCGGCGCCGGACCAACACAGTAGGCCTCGTCAGCGTATCGGACATGCAGCGCCCGCCTATCGGCCTCGCTGTAGACCGCTACTGTCGCGATCCCCATCTCCTTGAGCGTGCGCATTACGCGAATCGCGATCTCTCCTCGATTCGCGATCAAGACTTTCTTGAACATGTGCCTCCGTGCGGCGACAATCTCCGACCGCGATGCGGTTACTCTGCTTTGCGCCAAATCGTCAACGAAGGTTGCCAAGGACACGCTTGATTTCGCGTCGCTCCCTCATCGCCCGCGTCATGGCAGCAGTGCTGCTCTCCAGCCTCGCGGCCGCTGGCGCCATCGCCTACCAGGCCGTGCGCGTCCGCTCGCTCATCACCGACCTCTCGCTCATCCACGACGACTTTGTCCCCGTCAGCCGCCAGCTCGACGAGCTCCGCCGCGAGTCCCGCGCCGTCGGCCGCGCACTCGCGCTCAACGACACCGAAGCCCTCCGGCGCACCCTCCGCAACAGCCAAGAACTCAACCCCTCCATGCTACGCCTCGAGCATGCCCTCATCACGCTCGACCGCCAGATCGAACTCCTCGCCAAAGAGGCCACAGGCGTCGAGGCCGCCTCGCTCATCAGCTCACTTATCAGCGCTTCCGAAGAGCTCCACGTAGAGCAGCAGCGACTCAGGGCCCGCATCAGCGATCTCGCCGTCGAACTCGAAGCAAACACCAGCGCCGTCGATGCCAAGCAGCGCGATGCCGAGCGGCTCGCGACCCGCTTCGAGAGCCGCATCGACCGGCTCGGCACCCTCGTCGATGGCTTCGCAGACCGGGCCTTCGAGCTCGCGAGAGAGAAGGAGCAGCAGACCGTCCGCTATGTTGTCATCGCCGTCGCGCTCAGTCTCGCTGTCGCCTCCATCGCCCTGCTCTATGTCGCCCGCGCACTCCGCGCCGTCGACGCACTCCGCGTAGCCGCACTCCGGCTCCGGACAGGCGACTACCGTGCCGCCGAACTACCCGAGAGCGACGACGAAATCGGCGACCTCGCTCGCGAGTTTGGCCACATGAGCGCCAGCATCTCCGAGCGCGACCAGCGGCTCCGCACCCAGAACCAGGAGTTGGAAGCCGCCAACGACGCACTCCAGCGCGAGCACGACGCCCGACTCCGCGCCGAACGCCTCGCAGCTGCAGGTGAGCTCGCAAGCCGCATCACCCACGAGATCCGAAACCCCCTCTCCAGCATGGGTCTCAATGCCGAGATGCTCGCAGACAGCCTCACCGGCGCAAGCGAAGATGCCCGCTTCGCGCTCCGCCGCATCGAGTCCGATATCGCCCGACTCAACGCGCTCACCGAAGACTACCTCAGCCTCGCACGGCAGCCCCGCATCGACGACGAACCCGTCAACCTGACCTCTCTCTTCCGAAGCCTCCTCCTGCTCCTCGAACCCGAGGCAGCCCGAAACCAGACACGCATCGCCGCAGCCATCCCCGCAGAGGCATGTGTGCTGGGCTCCACAGACGGCCTGCAGCAGGTCTTCCTCAACCTGCTCCAGAACGCCCTCCGACTCCTCGACGCCTCCCCCGAGAGCAGGCCGAGAATGATCGAAGTCTCTGCCGAACTCAGTCCGAGCACAGCCGTCATCCACATCGACGACTCCGGCCCAGGAATCGCCGCAGCCGACCTTCCCCACCTCTTTGAGCCCTTCTGGACCCGCCGACCCGGCGGCACAGGGCTCGGCCTCACCATCTCGCGGCGCATCATCGAACTCCAGGGTGGCACCATCGCCGTCACCCCCTCCGGCCCCCTTGGCGGCGCCCGCTTTACGGTAACGCTTCCCCGCAGCCCTGTGCCAGACGCGGCGCAAGCCTAGGCCATTTCAGCGCCGCGGCCTTGGCGACCGCCTCCGGCATCGCCTCGCACCGGCGCAGATACTCACCCACCAGCGCCTCGCCCGTCAGCGGGTCTGCCTCTTCGAGCCAGCCCGGCTGCCAGTCAGGCGCAGGACCAAGCGGCGAGCTCCGCATACGCGCCAGCCAGCCGAGCCGCGCCGTCGCAGGCTGACGCTCCAGCACCTCGACCACGCTCGACACCGAACCGTCTCCCATCAGCCCACGCGCCAGCGCCCAGAAGGTCGCATAGCCCGCATTCACAGGGTCGCTGCTCGCCGCTACCACCGGCACCAACAGTTCGCTGCGACCCAGAATGCCCAAGGCCACAGCCGCCTTCGCACGCACCCGGGCATCCACAGAGCCAAGCCGCAGCTGCAGCGCAGAGAAGCCCCCGCAACGCGCCCGTGCCACCGCCGCCGCGAGCCCAATCGCCGCGCTCCGCCCCTCCAGCGCAGCCTCGTTCGGCAGCCCCGCACAGGCCTCCGCGCTCCCAACCTCCCCCAAGACCACCAGCGCTACCTGCGTCACCTCATCGGCCAGACTGCGATCGGCCGCCGCCAACGCCAGCGCCGCCACAACCTCACCGCCACGCTCCGCCAGCGTGCGCTGCCCTGCCAGCCGCTGCGCCTCCGGCATCGAGGCCAGCTCGCGCAGGCGGGTTGCCACAGCCAGCGGCTCAGTAGCACTCGCTCCGACAGGTCCCAAGAGCAGAGCCAAAACCAGCAGCCACTGCCCGAACCGACTCACCGACCGCCGCCCCGCAGCCGCTCCACTTCAGTCCGAAGCCCACGGTTCACCTCCTCCAACGCGAGCATCTCGGTGTCGAGCTGCATGAAGGCCTCCTTCATCTTCTCCAGGCGCCCGCCGAGCTCCGACTCCGACGGAGCAGAACCGGCTGCCGCGGCAACCTGCTCCTTCAGCCGACGGTTCTCCTGCTCCAGCTCCGTCAACCGACGGCAGCGAAGCAGCAGCTCCTCGCGCTCCGCAGCCATCTTCTCCACCTGACCCCGGAGGCGGCCCATCTGCTCCAGTGACTGCCGCCGAACCACATCCTCGCCCAGCATCGAACCCTCCGACAGTGCTGCCTGCTCCAGCGCTGTCTGCGGCTCGCTCCGCAGCCGGTTCACCTCGAACATCAGCCCCCGCACCTGCTCCGACAGCATCTCCCGCTCGCGCTGCGACATCTCCAGCTCCATCCGGAGAGCGTCGGCCTGCTCCAGCGCAGCATAAAACCCATCCTCGGTCACCTGCGCTATCTGCGCATCGGTCGACAGCGGCCGCAACGAACGGGTGCCCACCGGAGGAGCCGCGTCGCTGCCCTCCGGAGATGCCTCTTCTGCCTGCTCCGTGACCTCCAGCGCCATCCTGCCCTGCGTCTGCATCGGGCTCGGCATCGGCGGCATCGACCGCGACTCGGCGCCGCCCATGGCGCCGGCATCGTCCACAAACAGGAAGATAAACTCGCCACACATCAGCTGGTCGCCGTGACGCAGCAGCGCCTCCGCCTGACGCTGCCCGTTCACGTAGGTGCCGTTCGACGAGCCGCGATCAAAGACCCGGTAGCGCGCAGGGCTCCCCTCGCGAACAAGCACCGCATGCACCCGCGACAGACTCGGATTGTTCACCCGAACCGTGCAAGATGGACTCCGACCCAGCGAAATCTCACCCGCCCTATCGTCGAGCAAGCACTCAGTCGAAATCCCCTGGTCGACAAACAACAGCTTCGCCACGCTGAACCCTCGCCGTGTGAGCAACTTCACTCGCCGCTTGCGACTTCCGCGCTTAGCATCGTATCACAGCAGCCGTCGCGGGTCTATCGCCCACGCCCGCTCCGGAGCCGCAGGCCCATCGCGATGAGCAAGACCTATCGAATGCAGCCAACGGCCCCCGTGCCGGTCCCCGCCCACCTCGACGGCCTCAACGATCAGCAGCGCGCCGTCGTCACAGCTCCCTTCCAGCCCGCACTCGTCATCGCCGGACCCGGCTCAGGCAAGACACGCACCCTCACCCACCGCATCGCCCACCTTATCCAGGCCGGCGTGCGGCCCGAGCGCATCCTCTCGCTCACCTTCACCAACAAGGCCGCCGCCGAGATGTCGCGACGGCTCGCCGACCTCCTCGGCCGCACAGGCTACGCCGTCGCCAGCGGCACCTTCCACTCCATCGGCCGACGGCTCATCCAAGAGCACGCCGACCGCTTTGGCCTGCCCCCCAACTTCGCAACGCTCGACCGTGAAGATGCAGAAGGTCTTATGAAGCGCTGCGCCGCCGACATCACCAAGCCGCCTGATACCCGCTTCCCCAAGGCCTCGACCCTCCGCGACCTCCTCTCCGCAGCCATCAACACAGAACGCGACCTCGAGCCACTCATCCTCGAACGCGCCTCGGCCTTCTCCGCACTCACATCAGAGATTGGCGACTGCATCGCCCTCTACCAGAGCCGCAAGTTCGAGGCCGGTGTCACCGACTTCGACGACCTCCTCGTCCTCTGGCGCCGCCTCCTCCGAGAACACGACGACGTCCGCGAATCCCTGCAGCGACGCTTCGACCACCTCCTCGTCGACGAGTTCCAGGACACCAACCCCATCCAGTGCGAAATCGTCGACCTCATGGCTGCACGACACCGCTCCGTGATGGTCGTCGGCGACGACTGTCAGGCCATCTACTCCTTCCGCGGCGCCGACATCTCCAACATCCTCAACTTCCCGACGCGCTACCCGGAAGCCGTCACCTACAACCTTGAGCAGAACTACCGCTCTTCGCCCGAGCTCCTCGCGCTCGCCAACGTTAGCATCAGCCACAATCCGGCCCAGTTCCCCAAACAGCTCTTCACCTCCAACCCCTCCGGCCCCATCCCCGCCAACATCATCGCCCGGGATGAGTCGGAGCAGGCCGCCTTCGTCGCACAGCGCATCCTCGAACTCCGCGACGAGGGCGTCGAACTCGCCTCCATCGCCGTCCTCTACCGCGCCCACTGGCACTCCATGGAGCTCCAGATCGAGCTCGGCCGCCGCAACATCCCCTTCGAGATCCGCTCCGGCCTCAAGTTCTTCGAGCAGCGCCACATCAAAGATGTCCTCTCGCTCTTGAAGTTCGCCGCTAACCCCCGCGATACCATCGCTTTCTTCCGCTTCGCCACGCTCGTCGACGGTATCGGACCGGCAGCCGCAGCCCGCATCCACGACCAGCTCCTCTCCTGCGGCGCCATCCCCGAGACACTCAGCAACCCGCGACTCCTCTCCATCCCAAAGCGGGCAGCTGGCGCCTTCGAACCCATCGCAAAGGTCCTCGCCGAGCTCTTCTCCGAGGAACTGCAGCAGAGCCCCTCACGCGCCATCGAACGGCTCCGCGCCGCCTTCTACGACGACCTCCTCGCACGCATCGACGACAACCCTGCTAACCGAATCCGAGACCTCGACACACTCGTCGCATACGCCGCCGGACAGCCCAACATCCCCGCGTTCCTCGACTCACTCGCCCTCGACCCAGGCACCGGATCCGACTTCCAGGCCGACGCCAACCCCGAGACCGAGCGGGTCATCCTCTCCTCCGTCCACCAGGCCAAGGGGCTCGAGTTCCAGTCCGTCTTCCTCATCTGGCTCGCCGAAGACCAGTTCCCCTCGGCCCGCTCCGCAACGGGAGATGACCTCGAAGAGGAACGGCGCCTCTTCTACGTTGCCGCAACGCGCGCAAAACGAGACCTCTATCTCCTGCGCCCCGCCACCTACTTCTCCCGCACCGAAGGCCGCGTCTACGCCCGAGCCAGCCTCTTCCTCGAAGAGCTCTCTCGTTCCAGACCGCCAACCTTCGAGTCGTGGCGGCTCGAGTGAACTACGAGCGAGCGTCTCGCGACGGAACAGCGAGCAGAACCGCACGAATCGCTAGCGAACTTGCCCAGATCCCAAGCCCTGCACTCGCCAACACCGCCAACACTGCGCTCATGTCCAACTCCATTGACCCTTCGCAGTAGCCATCCGACAGCTACCGCGTGTAATGGAAGCGCCCTCGTCGCCAACCAAACCCAAGTCCAATTTTCTGCATCCTTTTTCTAGGAAACGCACCATGCCCCACCCCCTCGGCGGCTGTTACATCGCCATTCCAACCCCCTTTCGCGCAAGCGGAGAGATGGACCACGATGGCCTCGCCCGCCACGCGGCCTGGACCGTGGATAACGGCGTCGACGGCATCGTCGTCTGCGGTACCACCGGTGAGTCGGCAACCATGTCGCGAGATGAGCGCCTCGCCGCCATGCGCACCGTCCGCTCCGCCGTCGGCTCCCGCGCCCGCATCGTCGGCGGCATCGGCACCAACGACACCCGAGAGGCGGTCGAACAGGTCCGCTTCTTCGGCGCCGAGGCACCCGTCGACGCCCTCATGGTCGTCGTCCCCTTCTACAACAAGCCGCCACAAGCCGGACTCGTCGCCCACTTTACCCAAGCAGCCGAGGCCTCGCCGCTGCCGGTCATCGCCTACAATGTCCCCGGCCGGACCGCCGTCGGGCTTACCCTCTCCTCCATGCTCGCCATCGCCGCGCTGCCCAACATCCTCGGCTTCAAAGAGGCCTCCGCAGACCTCCTCACCGACAGCCTCCTCATCGCAGAGGCGGGCCACAAACTCCTGCTCTCCGGCGACGATGCCACCACCCTCCCCTTCATGGCGATCGGCGGCCACGGCGTCATCTCCGTGGTCGGCAACATGGCGCCGGCCTGGATGAGCGCACTTTGCGACGCCATGGCCGCCGGTGACCTCGCCACCGCCCAGGCGCTCCAGCCCAAGATTGCGGCCCTCCATCAGCTCATGTTCAAGCAGGCCAGCCCCGCGCCCCTCAAGGCCGCACTGGAGTGGCTCGGCTTCGAGAGCCAGAACCTCCGCCTCCCCATGCTCCCTCTCTCGAGCGCGGAGAAGGCCGAACTCTTCGCCAGCCTCGAAGCCCTCGGGGTGCCAAGGTGAGCCGCCCGCTCCGAACCATCCTCGTGGGCGCTAACGGCCGCATGGGGCTCGCCATCGAGCAGGCTGCCGCGCGCCACGGCGGCTTCGACCTCGTCCACCGCGTGGGCCGCGAAAACCTCGCGGCGCTCGAGCAGGACCTCGACGGCCTGCAGGCAGACCTCATCATCGACTTCTCCTCCCCCGACGCCCTGCGCGATGTCGCCCGCCTCTGCGGACTTCGCCGCATCCCGCTCCTCTCGGGAACCACCGGCATCACGGCGCAGACCGAGGAGCAACTCAACGATGCTGCACGCCACACAGCGTTGCTCCACACCGCCAACACCAGCCTCGGCGTCGCCATGCTCCGCCGGCTCGTGACACTCGCCAGCAGCGCACTCCCCGCCTCCTTCGACATCGAGGTTGTGGAGACCCACCATCGCCTCAAGAAGGATGCCCCCTCCGGTACCGCCAAACTCCTCGCCCATGCAGCGCACCAAGGACGAGCAGCCTCAACCGTCATGGAGCAGGCCCGCTTCGGCCAGATTGCCCCACGCGCCGAGGGCGAGATCGGCATGGCTGCGCTCCGCGGCGGCGACGTCATCGGCGACCACACCGTCCACTTCCTCGGCGACGGCGAACGGCTCGAGCTGACCCACCGCGCCACAGACCGCTCCCTCTTCGCCAGCGGCGCCCTCACCGCCGGCCGATGGCTCGTTGCGCAGCCACCGGGCCGCTACACCATGGACAACCTCTTCGGAGGCTAGCGCCCCTTCCAGACCGGCGGACGCTTGCCCACGAAGGCCATCACGCCCTCCGACGCATCCTCCGTCAGCGTCGCAAGCGTCAGCTGGTCGCAGAGATACTCCAGTGCCCCGTCGAGCGGCATCTCCTCCATGGCGTAGAAGGCCTCGCGGCCAAGGCGCATGACCGCCGGCGAGAAGCCCGCAATCTTGCCGGCCAGCGCCGCCACCTCGGCGTCGAGCGCCTCCGCCGCCACCGCCCGGTTCACCAGCCCGAGCGTCGCTGCCTCCTGCGCCGAAATCTTGTCGCCCGTGTACATCAACTCCAGCGCCCGCTTGCGACCGATGTTCCGCGCGATCAGCGCCATGATCATCATCGGGAAGAGCCCAATCTTGATCTCCGGCGTCGCAAAGTGGGCAGCCTCCGACGCCACCGCCAGGTCACAGGCAGCCACGAGGCCGAGCCCGCCTGCCAGCGCAGGACCATGCACCCGGGCAATGACAGGACGACCGCAGCTCCGCATCGCACGCAGCAGCCGCACAAAGTTTCGACGGTCCTCATGCATCGCAAGCGGGCCGGCCGCCGCCAGCGCAGGATTGAGGTCGGCGCCGCTGCAAAAGAAGTCGCCCGCGCCCGTCAGCACCACCGCGCCCACCGTCGTCGAAACCGACACACCCTCGAAGGCGGCCACCAGCGCCCGTACCAGTTCGGTCGACAGCGCGTTGCGACGCTCCGGCCGGTTCATGGTCAGCCACAGCACACCATCACGCTCTTCGGACAGCAAAATCTCACTCGACATTCGACCTCTCAGCGAGTTGTGGTGTAGCCTCTCGCATCCCTGTTTACGCCCGCAGTGCGCCTCATGTCCAACCCTTCGCCGACCGACCCCGCGCTCCTCCCGCCGCCCCCCGAAACGGGCCCGCTCGTCCGCTACCAGATTCAGCTCCGCGAGCGCTCCGAGCCACTCGAAGACGCCATCGAAGGTTCGCTCTGGGGCTTCGACGACATCCTCGGCTTTGAGCGCATCGACCGCGAGTCGCAGACACCTGAAGAGGTCGAACGCATCGGCGCCGTCGACGGCGTCGTCTGGCAGATTCACCTCGAACACGACGGCGACCTCGACGAGCTCAGAGAGGCCTTCCGCGGCCGCTTCGACGACGCCTGGCCCATCGTGGTCACCGCCATCCCCATCACCGACCACGGCTACCTCACCGCCTACCTTGCCTACTTCAAGCCCACGCAGATCTCGCCCCGCATCATTGTCCATCCACCTTGGGAAAAGCCTCAGGCGGAGGGTATGATCCTCGTCGAGATCGACCCCGGCATGGCCTTCGGAACCGGCACCCACGAGACCACGCGGCTCTGCCTGCGCGGCATCGACGAGCTCCTCCTCGCTCACCCCATCCACTCCGTCCTCGACGTCGGGACCGGCTCCGGCATCCTCGCCATCGCAGCCGCCCGTCTTGGCGCCACCCACCTCATCGCCATCGACAACGACCCGATTGCGGTCACGGCCACGCGAGAGAATGTCGAGCGCAACGAACTCGCCGTCCCCATCGTCGCCAGCACAAAGCCGCTCGACCAGTTCACCGACACCTTCGACCTCGTCGTCGCAAACATCCTTGCCACCGTCATCAAGCGGCTCAAGGTCGAGCTCTACCGCACCACCGCAGAGGGCGGATTCCTCCTCCTCTCCGGCATCCTCGAGACCGAGCGCCGCTCCGTCGAAGAGACCTTCCTCGAACTCGGCGCAACACATCTGCGTTCCGAGACCATGGGCGACTGGTGCTCCATCCTCCTGCAGAAGCCGGCCCCGTGAAGCCCACTGCGCCGCTCCGACTCACGGTCACACCCGATCAGGTTGGGCCCGACAGCATCCGCCTCACGCGGGAGCAGACGCACTACGCCAGCCACGTCCGCAGGCTCCGCGCCGGCGCGCCGCTGCTCCTGCTCGGCCGCGACGGCGGACAGTGGGAGGGCCGGCTCTCCGACGACGGCACCGAGGCCATCGAGCTCACCGCCAGCTTCCCCGATCAGCCCGTCACAGGTCGCCTGATCCTCGCTGCAGCGCTGCTCCGCGCCCACCGCTGGGAGTGGCTGCTCGAGAAGGCCGTGGAGGTGGGCGCAGACGAGATCCAGCCCCTGCTCCTTGAGCACAACGTCGCCAAGCCCTCCGACCGCGAAGCCAGCAAGATCGAGCGCTGGCAGCGCATCATCGAGGCCGCCGCCGCCCAGTGTGGTACCCGCCGACTGCCCACCCTCGCACCGCCCGCCACCCTCGCCGACTGGCTCAAACTCCGCCCCGAGGGCAGCTCGCTCCTCTTCTGCGACGAGACCTCACCGCTCACCCCCTGGCCGGCGCTCGCAGAGACAACCTGCCTCGTCATCGGCCCCGAGGGCGGCCTCGCTCCATTCGAACGGGCTGCGCTCCTTGCCGCAGGCGGACGCGCCGTCGGGCTCGGACCCCGCATCCTCCGCGCTGAGTCGGCCGGCATGGCCTCGCTCGTCATCGCCCGCGCCCTCCTCGACGGCCGCGTCACCCATGGCGGCTGACCAGCCGACCAACCGCCTCCGCAGGCTCGCGCTCGCTGCTGGGCAGGCGCTCCTCTGCGTGACAACCGCCGGCCTCCTTTTTTGGCTCGGAGCGCTCAGTGTTCCTGCAGCCCTTCGCCCCAATCCAGACCTCCCCCAGCTCGAGCACCTCGCGCTCGCGCTCGCCAAAGCGCCAGGCCACCTCTACCGCGACCTCTTGCTCGCGCTCCTGCCGGGCCACCTCATCGCCGTTGCCCTCGCCGCCGCGGGCAGGTCGTTGCTCCCGCAATGGCTCGGCATCGAACTCTGCGACGCCGCCGAACGGCCGGCAGACGGCCTCGAACGAACCAAAGAGGCCGCCTGTCGGCTGCTCACGCCGGCCACGCTCTGGCTGCTCTGGCTCCCGCTCCTCCTGCTCGGCTCGGGTCGCTCGCTCGCGGAGCGACTCTCCCGAACGCACTGGTCAAAGGGCTGATTGCGTCAACACGCTGCGTCAAATTGACAATTCCCCGCCTTCCCGCGTTGCAAATCCCCTCCGTGACTGGTATCCGCCCCCTCAAAAGGTGTCACCGACATGAAGAAGATCGAAGCAATCATCCGTCCCTTCAAGCTCGACGAGGTCAAGGACGCCCTCGATCAAACCGACGTTCACGGCATGACCGTCTCTGAGGTCAAGGGCTACGGCCGCACCGGAGGCAAGGCCATGCTCTACCCCGGCGCCGAATACGTCGTCGACTTCGTTCCCAAGCTCAAAATCGAGGTCGTCGTCCTCGACGATCAGGTCGATGCCGTCGTCGCCGCCATCCGCGAGGCCGCCTACACGGGCGACACGGGCGACGGAAAAATCTTCGTTCTCCACGTCGACGAGGCCGTCCGCATCCGCACCAACGAGCGCGGCCCCTCCGCCGTCAGCTAACCAGACTTCCCAACCTCTTTCTCACCTGGGGTTCGCCCCGCACGCGCAAGGACAGAATCATGGCCCCCGAGTTCAAGACGCCCAAGGATGTAGTGAAGTTCGCCAAGGACGAGGGGGTCGAGTTCATCGACCTCAAGTTCATGGACCTGCCCGGTACCTGGCAGCATGTTGGTATGCCCGTCAGCCAGTTCGACGAGGCCTTCTTCGAGGATGGAAAGGGCTTCGACGGCTCCTCCATCCGCGGCTGGCGCTCCATCGAGTCCTCCGACATGCTCCTCCGCCCCGAGGTCAAGAGCGCCCGCATCGACCCCTTCTACGAGCGCAAGACGCTCTCGCTCATCTGCAACATCTTCGACCCCGTCACCGGCCAGTCCTACGAGCGCGACCCCCGCGCCGTCGCCCAGCGCGCCGAGGAGTACCTCAAGTCGACCGGCATCGCGACCACCTCCTTCTTCGGTCCCGAAGCGGAGTTCTTCCTCTTCGATGACGTCCGCTTCGAGTCCACCCAGAACGGCGCCTTCTACAAGGTCGACTCCGACGAAGGGAAGTGGAACTCCGGCCGCGATGAGGGTGGCAACCTTGGCTACAAGGCCCCCTACAAGGGCGGCTACTTCCCCGCGCCCCCCTACGATAAGGTCCGTCACATCCGTCAGGAGATGGTCGTAGAGATGGAGAAGCTCGGCATCGAGATCGAGACCGAGCACCACGAGGTCGCCACCGGCGGTCAGTGCGAAATCGACATGCGCTTCGACACCCTCGTCACCATGGCCGACAAGCTCCAGTGGTTTAAGTACTGCGTGAAGAACGTCGCCTTCCGCCACAACAAGACCGCCACCTTCATGCCCAAGCCCCTCTACGGAGACAACGGCTCGGGAATGCACATCCACGTCTCCCTCTGGCGCGACAACAAGCCCCTCTTCGCGGGCGACAAGTATGCCGGCCTCTCTGAGACCGCGCTCCACTTCATCGGCGGCATCCTCCATCACGGCGCCTCGCTCGTCGCGCTCACCAACCCCACCACCAACAGCTTCCGCCGTCTGGTGCCCGGCTACGAGGCCCCCATCAGCCTCGCCTACTCCAGCCGCAACCGCTCGGCTGCCATCCGCATCCCCATGTACAACTCGAGCCCCAAGGCCAAGCGCATCGAGTTCCGTACGCCCGACCCCTCCTGCAACGCCTACCTCGCCTTCTCGGCCATCCTCCTCGCCGGCCTTGACGGCATCGAGAACCGCATCAACCCCGGCGAGCCCGCCGACAAGGACATTTACTCGCTCTCCCCCGAGGAGCGCGCCGGCATCCCGGGCACGCCCGGTTCGCTCGATGAGGCCCTCAAGGCGCTCGAGGCCGACCACGCCTACCTCCTCAAGGGCAACGTCTTCAGCCAGGACCTCATCGACGCCTGGATCTCCTACAAGTATGAGCGCGAAGTGCAGGTCAACCGCCTCCGCCCCACCCCCATGGAGTTCGAGCTCTACTACGACTGCTAGGTCGAAGAGCTCGTCCAACACGCGCCGGCTCATCCCCGGCGCGTCGCCGTTTTTGGAGCCTCCGACTCCGTTGACACAGCACCACGCCCGCCGTACCGAGCCGCTCCCCATCTGATGCGAGATCCTGCATGAGCGACACCGTCTACCCCATCGTCATCATCGGCTCCGGCGCCGCCGGACTCACCGCCGCCATCTACGCCGGCCGCGCCGACATGAAGCCCCTCCTCTTCGCCGGCATCCAGCCCGGAGGCCAGCTCACCATCACCACCGAAGTCGAGAACTACCCCGGCTTTGAGCACGGCATCATGGGCCCCGACCTCATGGATGTGATGACCAAGCAGGCCCAGCGCTTCGGAACCGACATCCGCTACAACATGGTCGAGAAGGTCGACTTCGCCTCCTCCCCCAAGAAGCTCTTCCTCGACGACGACACCGTCGTCCTCGCCGACGCCGTCATCGTCGCCACGGGCGCCTCCGCCAAGTATCTCGGCCTCGAGTCCGAGCAGCACCTCTCGGGCTACGGCGTCAGCGCCTGCGCCACCTGCGACGGCTTCTTCTTCAAAGACCGCCCCATCGCTGTTGTCGGCGGCGGCGACACCGCCATGGAAGAGGCCTCCTACCTCGCCAAGATGTGCAGTGAGGTCGTCCTCATTCACCGCCGCGACAGCTTCCGCGCCTCCGCCGTCATGCAGGAGCGCGTCCTCAGCAACCCCAAGGTCAAGGTCCGTTGGAACAGCGAGGTCCTCGAGGTCCTCGGCACCCGCGAGACCGGCGTCTCCGGACTCAAGCTCCGCGACACCGTTACCGGCGAGCTGAGCGAGATGGCCACACAGGGCCTCTTCCTCGCCATCGGCCACACCCCCAACACCAAGCCCTTCGCCGAGTGGCTCGACATGGACGAGGCGGGCTACCTCAACGTCGTGCCCGGCTCCACCCGCACCAAGATTCCGGGCGTCTTCGCTGCCGGCGACTGTGCAGACCATATCTACCGTCAGGCCGTTACCGCAGCCGGTACCGGCTGCATGGCTGCACTCGACGCAGAGCGCTGGCTCGCCGACACCGGACTCCACGCCTAACCCGGCGAGACGATGCGCATCGAACGGGCCGAACAGCTCATCCTCATCATCTCCGACGACCCTGCGGCGGCCAAGATCGCCGAGCAGGCACTCACCGCGCTCGACCGTGAGGTCGTTGTGGCTCGTGCCGTCGACTGGGCGCTGACCACCATCGCGCGGCAATTCCCCGCGCTCATCCTCATCGACCTCGAACTGCCCAATGAGGGACTCGACCGGCTCGCTGCTGCGCTCCAGACGCCGCCCGAAGGTGAGCTCGCCATGCTGGCCGGCTTCTCCAACCGCTCCGTGCGCCCCCCTGCAGCGCTCGAACTCGCGGAGCGGCTCGATAAGCCCCTGCAGCGCCACGCCGTAGCCGATTGTGCCACCCGACTCCTCAGGCGCCGCAACGAGCTCCGGCGCTCGACCCTGCTCGACCAACAGTCCGGACTCCCCAACCGACGCGCCTTTCAGCTCGCCTGGCAGGCCCGCAGCCACTCCCTGCAGCGGCTCGGCGAACCCTTCGCGCTCGCCATGCTCGGCGCGCCAGGCCTCGCTGCCAAGCTTGCCAACGCCACCGAAGAGCAACAGGGCCTGCTCCTCCAACAGCTCGGAGAGGCACTCCGCGGGCTCCTCCGACGCTCCGACGGCCTCTTCCGCCTCCACCGCGGCGAGCTCGTCCTCATGCTCGCAGGCTGCGACGACGCCAGCGCCATCGTCCTGCTGCGCCGCATCCTCGAACGCCTCTCCGAGCTCCCCTTCGCACTCGGAGCCTCCGACAGGAGCCCCATCCCGCTCGTCGCGGCGACCCTCACCGTCGGCGAGCCGCGCGACACCCGCGAGGTGATCGCCCAACTCGAGGCGCTCTTCCTCAAGGCGACGGCGCAGCCCGCTCGGACCATCGTCACGCCCGCCGCCGTCGTCGAAAACCAGCTCCCGCTGGTCGTCGTCATCGAGGCCGACCCGCTGCTGCAGGAGTTCCTGACCTCGCTCCTCGAACGCGAGAACTTCCGCGTCCGCATCGCCGCCACAGGGGCCCAAATCGACGCCGCGCTCGCCCTCCCCGACCTGCGCGCTGTCATCCTCGAGAGCTCGCTGCCGGGTATCAACGGACTCAGCATCCTCGCCCAGCTCCGCGCAGACAGGCGGTACGACGAGACACCCATCGTCGTCACCTCCGTCGCCTCACGCGACGACAGCGTCGTCAAGGCCTTCGAGGTCGGCGCCGACGACTTCCTCATCAAGCCCTACCTGCCCAACGACCTGCTCGCACGGCTCCGACGCTCCATGCGCCGCCGCAACACCCGCTAGCAGCAGGCGACAGCCGTAACAGCGCCTGCCACGGGCTCGAGCGGATTGAGCGTCCCGCACCCTGGGAAGATGCCAAAATGGCGGTCGAAGTTCCCGATGAAGTCAAAGTAGGGGGCAAAGCGGGTGTCCTGGAGCATCCGCCAGGTATTGCCGCACACGGGAAAAACCCGGCCCTGTTCGATGGCATGGTGACCATCGAGGATAAAGCACTCCTCCTCGCCCAACGCCCCGCCTCGGTAGATGACAGCCTGGCCGTAATCCTCGCAGAGCGGCTCCAGCCCATCGATGGCAAACAGACGGTAGGTCGCAGAATAGAATTTTGCCTGGCCGAGGGCCGCCTTCAGCTCCGGGTCGAGAATCTCGAGCGGACGGCTGGTCACAAGGCGCGGGTCGCCAAAACCGGCCGCCTTCGCCATCCCCAAGAAGTCGTTCCAGTAGAGGGCGCCGCCCAGACACTCTCCGTAGAGCGCACAGGGTGATTGCGCACGGCCTCCGGCAGACGACGGTCGCAGTAGACATCGGAGAAATACATCTCGCCGCCCGCCTTGAGCAGACGTCGCGCGCCGGCAAAGACCGCTGGCTTGTCGGGAGAGATTCACCACGCAGTTCGAGACAACCACATCAAAGGAGTGGGGTTCGAGGGGCAGTTCCGACAGCTTCTCGATGAAGCCCTCGAGGAACCGCGTATTCGCGCGGGTAAACCCGAACTGCTCGCGGTGCCACTCCACATGGGAGCGGGCAACCGCGAGCTGCTCGGCGGTCATGTCCACACCGACCACCTCTCCCCACTCTCCAACCAGCTGGGCGAGCAGATAGGCGTCGCGGCCTGATCCCGAACCGATGTCGAGGACCCGGGCGCCGTCGAGCGCAGTAGGAACGACGAGCCCGCAGCCGTAGTAGCGATTCACCACCTCATCGTGGATGCGCGCCAGGAGCGGCTTTACGAACTCCGGCATCGCATCAGGCGTGCAGCAGGCGCTGGTCTTGAGGTCGGCGCTCGTCTGAAGCGTTTTGCCATAGTATTCTTGAACGGTGGCGGTGGCGTCGATGCTGCTCATCACACTCCTCGGTTTGCCGCTCTCGCCTCTCAGCGCGGCGGGGCGGTTCGCTGGGTAAGAGTGCACGTTGCTTCAATCAAGCGCAGACGACGGCCTGACAATGACCTTCTGCTTCGGCCAAAACGACATCGCGCACCGTCACCCTCGATTTGCATCGATTCAGACAGTGCGCGACATTCCATCTCCAGATTGCGTCTACTTTTGAATGATCGACTCGTTCAGCCGGCCGGCCTCACGCATCAAACGAGCCCAGGTCGGCGGGATTCCGCGACCCGTCCAGGTCTGTTCTGCGTTCTCAGGGTTGCGATACTTCGGCGCAACCTTGCCGCCCTTCGCCTTCGGGGCAAATGCAGGCTTGACGCCTTTGATAATCGTTTTGGCGGCCTTTGTCCCCTTCGCGTTCGGCGCAGCCGTTGCGCCCGCAACCGCCAAAGCCTTGACCACCTGCGCCGCAGTCAGCCCTGAATCCTTCATGACCGTGAGAATCTTCTTGATGGCCCGGTCTGTGCTCTGTGCAAGCAACGACTGCTCCTTCTTCTCCAAAGCTTCCCGGTCACGACGAATCTTCGCGATCCGTGCCTCAATCGTTATCCTTGCCATCTCATCTTCCTTGGTTCGAGGTTTCGCCCGAGAACGCTCGGACCATGAATTCAAATGTTACCCAAAGTCTTCCACCCTGTCGAGCGGATTTTGCTCTCTCGCTGTCACGGCGCTGTCGCGAGAGTTTTCTATGCCCTGCCACGCCCTTCAACAAAGCCCCAAGCCTCCCTTTGCAATCATTGGCATGTGAAGAAACATTCCCCCTCAGCTCTCGATTCACCCTCAAAGACTCCTCGCAGGCGAGATGCCCCTGTGCTAGGCGAAATCTGGCGGGGTCTCCGCTTGCGCGCTACCCTATCGGGCTATGTCTGTGACGCTTCAGAATCGCACGATCGCCCGCTGGGCTGCGGGCCTCTCGCTCTGCGCGTGGCTCGCCCTGCCGGCAACGCTGCGGGCTGCCGAAGGCGAAGGCTCGGCCGCCACCGCTGCGCCTGCCCAGGCCGAAGGCTCCGCGACCGAGGCGACGCAAGGCGCTCCTGAGATTGCCACCCCCTCTGTGGCACGCCTCATCAGCGAAGCGGAGGAGGCGCTCGCCGCCGGCAACCTCCGCGAAGCGCTCGAGGCTGCACGCATCGCCCGCCGCTTCGTGCCAGGCGATGTTGATGTTGCCATCACCTACGCCAAGATTCAGGCCGCCGCGGGAAACCTCGACGACGCCTTGAATACGCTGCAATCCTTCCAATCTCAGTATGCCGCTTACGGCGAACTCCGATGCGCCACAGCCCGCGTTCTACTCTGGATGGGGCGGCGCGCCGAGGCTGCCGCCGAGGCCGGAGCAGCGCGGGACAGCGCTAGCGACCAGACGGAGGCCACCCGACTCCTCGCTGAGATCGCCTTCCAGTCGGGTGACCTCGATACCGCCATCGAAGGCTACGCAGCCTATCTTCAAGCAGCGCCCGAAGACGATGCCGCCCGCACCCGCTTTATGCAGGTCCTCTTCGACCGCGACGAACTGGCCCGGCTCTCCGAGGAACTCGACGCCCTGCCGCCCCAGTCCGACGACCCGCAGCGGGCTGCAATGCGTGCCCTGCTCGCGCGCCGGTTCATGCCGATTCGTGTCGACGGAGCCGCCACCTACACCTCCGTAGATACCTCCGGCCAGGGCAACGCCGACTGGCAGAGCCTTCAGCTGGCCGCCGAGTATAGCGGCACCAGGTTCGCCGAAGGGCTCGGCTTTGTGCTCGACACGCGCCGTTACGGGACACGCCGCGTCGACTTCGCCATCGAGCCCTCGCTCCGCTACCGCCCGAACAGCATTTACAACACGCGGCTCGCGCTTGCCGTTGCGCCCAACCCCGAGTTCCTGCCCAGCTGGGCCCTCTCGTGGGACAACAGCATCGACCTCGGAGAACGGGTCGGGCTTGGCGCAGCCTACCGCATCTCCTCCTACGACCTCCCCGCGTCGGGCAGCGCCCCGGCAACGACACCGACCGTGCAGCTCATTGCCCCCTTCGTCGCGCTCCGGTTCGACGGCTTCCTCTTCGAGCCCGGCGTGACGGCCGTCTTCGGCGACGTCGCTGCACCGCCGCTCCTCACCTATCAGGCCAAGGGCACACTCCTCATCTCGGATGAAGAGCGCCTGGATGCCTGGCTGCTCTACGGGACAGAACCCTTCGACCAGTCGCAGGACCCTGCACTCCTTCGCGAAGGCTCGCCACAGGTCGGGGCCTATCTCGGCTACACACTCCCCATCTCCTACCTGTCCACCATAAAACTGAGTTACGCCGTGACCGCGCCGTCCGACACAGGCGCCGATCGCGCTACCCGCGTCCGACATGCCCTCACGCTCGGCTTCACCCGTCGCTTTGGTCGCGCCGCGCCTCCGGTGGCAGCCCGATGAACACCTTCGACCTGCTCCTCACCGACCCGCTCTACCGGCTCTTTGTCCGGCTCATCAGCGTGCAGTTCGTTGCGCTCATCGCGGTGCTCGCCGCTGTCGTCCTGATCCGTCTCAGGCGCATCCGGCAGCGGCGCGAACGGTTGGCCGCCAATCGGAGCGTCGCACCGATTCTGGTCCGCTATCTCAGCAACGAGATTCCCCTCTCCGAGGTCATCAAGACCCTCAAACCGCTCCGCAAAGACGAGGCCGCGGAGCTGCTTGAGGCCTACGCCTCCTCCATCGCGAGCAGGCTCCAAGATGACCTCGTAGCCCTCTACCAAGGACTCGGACTCATCGACTTCGCCGTCCGTCGCAGCCGCTCCCTCATCTGGTGGCGGCGCCTCGAGGCAGTCCGTATCCTCGGCATGCTCGAGGGCAAGGTCGAGCCGCAGATCCTCTTCGACAGACTCCGAGACCCGGTCCCCGCCGTCCGACTCGCCGCCGCGCGTGGCCTCGGCCGCTCCGCCGACCCCCGCGCTGTCGACCCGCTCCTTGCCTCGCTTGCGACGCCTGCAGGCATCTCGCGCCCGCAGATCGCAGCGATCCTCGTCGACCTCGGTTCAGCCGCCCATCCGCGCCTGCGCGCCCTGCTCCGCAAGCCGCCGCAGACCCGCGCCGAGGCGCGGCTGTATGCCACCATCCTCGAGGTACTCGCCCTATCGGGCGACACCCGTTCTGCCCCCTACATCCAGTATGCGCTGACGGATCAGGACCACGAGATCCGCATTGCAGCCTTTCGCGCGGCGGGCATCCTCCGCCTCACCCTCGCGCCCGACGACATCATTATGGGCCTCGAGGATGACCGCTGGGAGGTCCGCGCACAGGCTGCGCGAACCGCAGGTCGCGTCGGCCTCAAGGAGATGGTCTCACATCTGGCGACGAGGCTCTCGGATACCAGCTGGTGGGTCCGTCTCAACGCAGCCTCCGCGCTCCGAGATCTGGGCGATTCCGGCCTCGCAGAGTTGGCGCGCATCGCATCTGATAGCAACGACCCCTTCGCGCGCGACATGGCGCAGCGCATCCTCACCGAAGACCCGCATACGGGTTCCAACTATCTGCTCGGGCGGGGCGCAACCATGCTCAGCCCCGCCATCGCCGCACCCCTGGGCGCACCGGCGCCGCTGCCGCGCTCCGGCATCGAGAACTTCTGGGAGGACGAGGAGGGCGGCACCTCCATCCTCGCACAGCCGCTGCCCGACGGGGGCTTCGACGAACCGGCGCCGCTGCCACCGCTCGCCTTCGAGGAGCAGTTTGCCCCCTTCGACGAGCTGCCGCCGCTGTCTGCCAGTGACGGCTACCTCGAGGCCGTTGCGCCCGACCAGCTCCCTCCGCTGGCCTTCGAGTTCAATATCGACGACGAAAACTTCTCCGCGACTTCGGTCCGCGACCTCGAAGCCAACCGCTAGCACACCCGAGCAGACGACACCTTGGATCGCTTCATCTACATCATCGACTGGGCCTTCCTCTTCTTCTTCGTGGGGTTGAACACCAGCTACCTGATCCTCTTCGGGCTCTCGCTCGCCGAGATTTTCCTGCGCGCACGCAGGCGCATCTCCGCAGACCTCGACGGCTCGCTGCGGAGCTACCACACCCACCCGGTCAGCATCATCGCGCCCGCCTTCAATGAGCGCCTTTCCATCGAAGGTTCCGTCCGCGCCCTCCTCGCGCTCCGCTATCCCGAGTTCGAAGTCGTCGTCGTGAACGACGGCTCCACCGATCGCACCGCGCAGGTGATGATCGAAGCCTTCGACATGTATGAGGTCCACCCCATCTATCAGGCGGTCATCCCGACCCGGCCTGTCGTCGCCATCTACAAGTCCTACAAAGAGCCCAAACTTACGCTCATCGACAAGGTGAACGGCGGCAAAGCCGACGCACTCAACTGCGGCATCAACGCGGCCCGCTTCCCCCTCTTCTGCAGCATCGATGCAGACACCCTCATCAGCCCCGACGCCCTCCTTCGGCTTGCACTCCCCTTCATCGACGACCCCGCCCGGACCATCGCAACCGGAGGCACAGTCCGGGTGGCGAACGGCTGCACCATCCGCAACGGCCAGGTCGAGGCCATCGGCATGCCCGAGAAGCCCGTGCCCGCCTTCCAGGTGGTCGAGTATCTCCGCGCCTTCCTCTTCGGGCGGGTCGGCTGGAATCTGCTTGGCGGAACGCTGATCATCTCCGGCGCCTTCGGACTCTTCTCACGCGACGCCGTGCTCAAGGTGCAGGGCTACCGCCACGATACCGTCGGCGAAGACATGGAACTGGTCGTCCGGCTCCACCGCCAGATGCGCGAAGACCATGTGCCCTACCGCATCGTCTTCGTCTGGGACTCCACCTGTTACACCGAGGTTCCCGAGACGTTGGAGCAGCTTGGGCGGCAGCGCGACCGATGGCACCGCGGCCTCATCGACTCCATCTGGCGCCATCGCACCATGTTCTTCAACCCCCGCTACGGCGTGGTCGGCATGGTCATCTTTCCCTTCTTCGCCATCTTCGAGATGCTCGGCCCCATCGTCGAACTCGTCGGACTGGTGACGGTCTCGATCAGCTACCTGCTCGGAGTCGTCGATACCTCCTTCATGCTCCTCTTTCTCACCGTCTCGCTCTTCTTCGGTGTGCTGCTTAGCGTCGCTACCCTGGCGCTGGAGGAGATCTCCTTCTCGGTCTACCCCAACTGGCGCGACCTGCTCCGCATGACGATGTTCGGCATCATTGAGAACTTCGGGTATCGCCAGCTCACGCTCTACTGGCGGCTCCGCGGCATGGTGAACTACTTCCGAGGCGTTCAGGCCTGGGGCGCCATGTCCCGGCGCGGGTTTGGTGCCTCGTGAGCCTTCGCAACGTCTACCGCGTGCTGCTGCTGCTGGCGCTGGCCACAGCGCCCGTCTGGGTCTCGTTCCTGACCTGGCAGTTCACCCCGTGGAAGCAGCCCAAGATCGTCCTGGTCGACTACACCGTCCCCTTCGAATCTGCGCGCGAGCACCGAGGCGCCATCTGGCTCCTCAACCACGAGAAGTATCAGCCCCCCGTGGGCGAGCGCTGGATGCCCCTCACCTCGCATGCCGGTTACGACCCGACCAATCGCGAAGTCCAGACTCCGATTGCCGAGCTCGACCTTTCCGGCAAGGAGTGGATCTTTTTCACCGACTCTTACGGGGTCTATGCCGACGACCTCCTCGGCATAGCGACCGAGACCGCTCACATCGACTTCTCTAAAAAGGTCTTCGGCGGCATCTCCAACGACGACGCCCGCGCTCTTGCAAACTTTACCAGCGCAGGCCACCACATCTACTTGGAGTTCAACGGCATCGAAGAGCCCACGCAGCCAGAGGCGCGCGCTGTCGTGGAAGAGCTCCTGGGCGTGCACTGGACAGGCTGGACCGGCCGTAGCTTTCTCAACCTGTACGATACGGCAGATGTCCCCCACTGGCTCCCGCGGCTCTACCGTCAGCAGTATGGCAACGACAACATGCCCGAAGGCCCCACCTTGGCCTTCATCCACCGCAACGGCCGGCTGCTCCTCATCTCCAACCCCGATGCTCCGCGCGTCGCGCCCCGCGTGATGCTGACGCCGGAGGGCGAGGAACTGCTGCCTGAAGCGTCGAGCGGCGCAAACTACTACTACTGGTTCCCCGTCCTCGAAGCGCTGCCCGGCACCGAGGTGCTCGCCGAGTTCGCCCTGCCCGACCTGCCTGCCATGCCGGTGCTTCTGCGCGAGATGAACGCCTCTGAACACATCCCGCTGTTGACCCGTAAGGTGATCCTCGGCTCGCACCGCATCTACATGGCGGCCGACCTATCGGACGTTGATTTTGAGCCGGGCAGCTACCGATTCGCTGGGCTCTCCTGGTTCCGCTCCATCACCGAGCGCCGCCGAGATGCATTCACCTCGCAGAACACCTATTGGCAGTTCTATGTCCCAGCCGTTACGCGGCTGCTGAGCGCTCCTACGCGCTGAGTCCCAATCCCCTTTCGGCACGATGTCACGAGACCAGCTTCACGACGAGACACCGCTCCGCGGCTTCGATGACCTCACCGCCTCCTTCGCGCGCGGCAGCAAAGGGGCTGCCCTGCTCGGCGTCGGAACTGAGCATGAGAAGTTCGGATTTGACCAGGCGACCCTCTCGCCGCTTCGGTTTGAAGGGGCGCAGGGCATCGAGGCGCTGCTCCGCCAGCTCTCCGAACGATACGGCTGGAGCCCCATCTATGACGGCGACGCCCTCATCGCGCTGGAGAAGAACGGGGCTGCCATCACCTTGGAGCCAGGCGGCCAGCTCGAACTCTCCGGCAGGATTGTCTCACGCATCGAGGAGACCGAGGCCGAACTCCGTAGCCACCTCGCCGAAGTTGCCGAACTGGGCGGGCGGCTCGGCCAGCGCTGGGCGCTTTTTGGCATGCACCCATGGCACGATACCTCAGAGGTGGGCTGGGTGCCCAAGTCACGCTACGGCGTGATGCGAGACTACATGGGCAAGCAGGGCCGGCTCGCCCACTGGATGATGAAGATGACCTGCACCGTGCAGGCCAACTTTGACTACCGGACAGAGGACGACGCGATGGAGATGCTCCGGCTCTCCTGCACGCTCAATCCGCTGGTGACCGCGCTCTTCGCCTGCAGCCCTTACAAACTGGGCGTCGCAACGCACGAGGTGTCGAGCCGCATGGCCGTCTGGCAGGAGACCGACCCGCGCCGATGCGGAACTCCCCCTGCGCTGCTCTCGCCGGAAGCCCGGTTCTCCGACTATGCGGAGTGGCTGCTCGATGTGCCCATGCTCTTCGTGCGCCGGGAGGGCCGTTACCTCGACTGGACCGGCCGCTCCTTCCGCCGCCACCTCGCGGGTGAGTATGAGCTCTCGCCGACGCTTGGCGACTGGGAACTGCACCTCTCTACCGCCTTCCCCGATGTGCGGATGAAGAGCTACATCGAGACCCGCACCGCTGACTGCGCGCCGCTCCCCTGGCTGCTGGCCCTACCGGCGCTCTGGAAGGGCATCTTTTACGCACAGACGGCTCGTCGTAACGCCTTCGCGCTGCTGCCGGATGCGAACCCGGAATCGGTGGCGGAGCTGGCCCGAATCGCCCGGACCGAGGGATTGAGCGGCCACTTCCGGGGACAGTCGCTGCGCGACCTCGCAACCAACCTCGTCGCAATCGCCGCCGACGGCCTCGATGAGCAGACCGACCATCGCCCCTCCGAGGCCCGCTACCTCGCTCCGCTGCTGGGTCCCAATGGCGCGGCCTACGCGCCGGCAGAGAGGCTCGAGGCAATCTGGCGGGCGACCGACGGAGACCGTGAAGCGGTGACCGAGGCCTTCTCAATCGACCGCTGGTTCTAGGCCCCGCGCGGCATACTTGGCTTGCGATTTCGCCAAACCGCTGCTATCTGCGCGGCCCACTTCGCACGCGACCGGATCTTGCGCTCAGCGTACCGTCTTTCAGACGGGGAGCAGCAGGAGATGAAGGTCGCGGAGGCCCAACGCAAACCAAGGAGAGAGAAGATGTCGAAGATTGCAATGCGTGACTTGCTCGATGCCGGCGTTCACTTTGGCCACCAGACGGGTCGTTGGAACCCGAAGATGGCTCCCTACATCTACGGCTCGCGCAACGGCGTGCACATCATCGACCTCTCCAAGACGGTCCGCCAGTTCGACCGCGCCTACGACTTCATCAACGGCGTCGTCGGCCAGGGCCGCAGCGTTCTCTTCATCGGCACCAAGAAGCAGGCCCAGATCATCCTCCAGGAGGAGTCGGCCCGCGCCAAGCAGTTCCACATCACCAACCGTTGGCTCGGCGGCACGCTGACCAACTTCCGCACCATCAAGACCGGTATCGAGCGCCTCAAGGAGCTCGACCGCATGGCCGCTGACGGCTCGCTCGACAAGTTCACCAAGAAGGAGGCCCTGGGCCTCTCCCGCGAGCGTGACCGCCTCGAGTTCAACCTCGGTGGCATCAAGGACATGCCCGGCCTTCCCGGCGCCGCCTTCGTTGTCGATCCCCGCAACGAGACGATCGCCATCCAAGAGTGCAACCGCTGCGGTATCCCGGTCATCGCCCTGACCGACACCAACTGCGACCCCGACAACATCGACCACGTCGTACCCGCGAACGACGACGCCATCCGCTCCATCCGCCTCTTTGCCTCGGCCATCGCCGACGCCTGCATCGAGGGCGCCCGTCGTGGAAGCGGCCATCGCCGTCAGGAAGACCTGACCAGCGTCAGCTTCGAAGGCGACTCCGCAGCTGTGACCACCGCCGAGAGCATGACTGCTCAGGTGCTTCGCAAGCCGACCACCGTCGAGCGCGACTAACTTCTTCAATCCCACGGTGGCGAGCCCTTGGCCCCACCCCAGCATTTCGAGATGGAACATGGCGACCTCTGCTTCTGATGTGAGAGACCTGCGCGAGCGCACCGGCGCCGGCATGATGGACTGCAAAAAGGCTCTCGACGAGTCCGGCGGCGACCTCGAGAAGGCCGTCGAGTGGCTTCGCGTCAAGGGTATGGCCAAGGCTGCAAAGCGCTCGGGCAAGATTGCCTCGGAGGGCCTTGTCCACTTCGCCATCGCGGCCGACGGCAAGTCAGGCGCGCTCGTTGAGGTCAACTGCGAGACCGACTTCGTCGCCCGCAACCTCGACTTCCGGAACTTCGTAGACGCCATCGCCAGGCTTGCCCTGACGAACAAGACCACCACGGTCGACGCACTCGCCGCTGTCCCCTTCGAGGACTCCACCCTCGATGTGGTCCGTCTTGCCCGCATCGGCACCACGGGTGAGAACATCAACATCCGTCGCGTCGCCTTCTACGAGCTCGCAGGCCCCGGCCGCGTCGGAGGCTACATCCACGCCGAAGGCAAGATCGGCGTCATCGCCGTCGCCGAGGCGGGCACCGAGCTCACCGACCCCCGCTTCACGCAGCTCGCCAAGGAGATCTCTCTCCACGTCTGCGCCTGCTCACCCATCGCCGTCTCCGACAACGACATCGACCCTGCCGTCCTCGCCGCCGAGAAGGCCGTCTACGAGCAGCAGGCGAAGGAGTCCGGGAAGCCGGCCGAGATCGCCGAGAAGATGGCCCTCGGTCGTCTCTCGAAGTGGAAAAAAGAGATCTGCATGCTCGATCAGGCTTGGGTCACCAATGCCGACATCACCGTCGAGGCCCACCTCGCCGCCATGAGCAAGGAGCTCGGTACCCCCATCAAGATTGCCGGCTTCACCCGCTTTGCCCGCGGTGAGGGCATCGAGAAGGAAGAGACCGACTTCGCCGCCGAAGTCGCCGCCGCGCTGCTCTAACTCAGCCCTGCAAAGCCCGCCTCGGCGGGCTTTTCTTTATCTGCAATCCCGAACTCGGAACGAACCCATGGCCGGAACGCCCAGATACCGTCGTGTCATGCTCAAACTCTCCGGTGAGGCCCTTGCCGGCCCGCTCGGAACCGGCATCGACCCCGAGACGCTCTCCTACATCGCGCAGGAGGTTCAGGAGGTCGCCGCAGAGGGTGTAGAGGTCTGCCTCGTCATCGGCGGCGGAAACATCTTCCGCGGCATTGCTGCAAGCGCCAAGGGCATGGACCGTGCCTCCGCTGACTACATGGGCATGCTCGCGACCTGCATGAACGCCCTCGCAATGCAGGACGCGCTTGAGCGGCTGGGACTCTTCACCCGCGTCCTCTCCGCCATCGCCATGCAGGAGGTTGCCGAGCCCTACATCCGGCGGCGAGCGGTACGACACCTCGAGAAGGGGCGCATCGTCATCTTCGCCGCGGGTACCGGCAACCCCTACTTCACGACCGACATGGCGGGCTGTCTGCGCGCCATGGAGATCCACGCAGAGGTCATCTGCAAGGGCACCAAGGTGGACGGCGTGTTTGAGGCCGATCCCAAGACCCACCCCGAGGCCAAGCGCTACAGCCGCCTCTCCTACGACACCGTCCTCGCACAGAACCTCAAGGTGCTCGACAGCACCGCCATCGCGCTCTGCAAAGAGAACAACCTGCCCATCGTCGTCTTCAACCTCCGCGAGCGGGGCAACCTCCGCCGCGTAGCGTTGGGCGAGAACATCGGGACGGTCATCGACGGAACGCTCTCGCCGGCCTTCGAGTTCGCGTAACGCATCTGGCGTTGAGGTTTGAACGAAACTTCGGCATACCGAGCAGAGGCTGCTGCCGGCCTGTCACAGACTCTTTGAGGCAATCATGCTCGACGATATCGAAACCGATCTCCTGCTCTCCTGCGACAAGGCCATGACGGCCCTGAGCCGCGACCTCATCCGTATCCGGACAGGCCGCGCGACCGCCTCCATCCTCGACGATATCAAGCTCGACTACTACGGGCAGATGACGCCGCTGACGCAGATCGCCACCGTCAAGGTCCCAGAGCCACGCATGATCACCGTGCAGCCCTGGGAGAAGGGGGTGCTCGGCCAGATTGAGCGCGCCATCCACCAAAGCGACCTCGGGCTGACGCCAACCAACGACGGCACCATGATCCGGCTCCCCATCCCGCCCCTCACAGGCGAGCGGCGCAACGACCTGGCAAAGCAGGCCCGCAAGCTTGGCGAGGATGCCAAGATCATCATCCGCAACGCCCGACGCGATGCCAACGAGTTCATCAAGCAGCTCCAGAAGGACAGCGATATCTCGGAAGACGACGCCCGCCGTGCAACTGCCAAGGTGCAGGAGCTGACAGACAAAGGCGTCGCGAAAGTGGACGATGCCGTTTCCAAGAAAGAGAAGGAAATCGCCGAGGTCTGAGCCGACCCGCGCGACTCGCCACGACGACCCACGATACGCCCTCCCCGAGATCTCATGCTGACCCGTCCCTCGCTCCTGCTGCTCTTGGGACTCGCTGCGACGGGATGTGCTGCCAGCAGCGCGGCGCGGCGCGAAGCAGCCGTCTTGGAGGCGCAGCCCGCACGGATTACCCTCACGGCCGACCGCGGCTGGATGTTGGGTGGCTCCAAGGGGCTCGCCAAGACCACCTGGCAGGCCGTCCAGGCCCCACACTGGCCCCTTGCTTCCAAGGCGCCGCTCCTCGGCTACCTCTGCCGCAGCCAACAGCCTGAACGGCCCGCCAACGCGACCGTTCTCGGCCTGCAACTCCGCGACGCCCTTGCTGCGACAACCTTTGCGCCAGTCACCAGCTTTGAGCCCGCACCGACGGGCAAGGAGTTGGTCGCCTTCACCCGCAACGCCGACCGCTCCGTCGCGCTCGTCGGTGCTGCTGCACGGCGGCTCGCCGTCGGTGAACGCTACGCTCTGCTCGACCTCGACCCGGAGCGCTGCCCCGAGCGCATCTCGGACAGCATGGTTGCTATCGCCCAGGTGCAGCGCATCGAGGGCGATCTCGCGATCGCTGCGGTCGTTCAGGGAACCGCACCCGCAAAGGGCCTCGCCATGCTCACAGGGCCCGAGCGCAGCGCGCCGCAGCTCGTCACGATCCATATCGCCCAGAGCGCAGAGGGGGCCGAGCCACCGATGGACAGCTGGATGGAAGAGCTCTCCACCCTGGCTGCCGAGCAGGGGGTGACCAACCTCGCCATCCGTTCGCTCGCTGAAAAGGTGGACCCCGCGGAGAGCGAACCGGGCCGCCTCATCGAACCCAAGCTCTCCTACAGCGACCTCGGCGTCATCCTGGGCTGGTCACTCGCGCAGGGCGGCGCGGCGGTCACAAATCTCGTCGTGGGCGAACCGCCCGTCGACAGCAAGATGACCGCCATCCGCATGCTCCCCGGTGGCCTCGAGCTGCCGGCCGCCAAGGCGACCGACCTACCCCACCTCATGGCCCCGAGCCTGCTTGCCTCTGCCGCGAGCCGCCGTGGCGACTTTGCCGAGGCGGTATTCATCGCGCGTGACGCCCTCGCAAGAGAGAGCCTGCCAGCCGGGCTTCGCTCTCACCTTACCGAAATCTACGCAGCCAATCTGAACGCCCTTGGTCTGGATGGAGACGCGCTCCGCGTGATCTCGCTCGCCGTCGCTGATGCGCGAGAGAAGCAGGACCAGAGGGCCGAGCTCAACACGCTCGACATTCGCTCGGCGCTCGCAGACAGCGTGGGGCTCGAGGCTGCGGCCATGGTCGACCGCCAGCGGAGCGCGACCCTGTCTGCGCTGCAGCCCAACCCCGACATGCTCTGGGACAGCCGCGTCGAAGCGGTCGAGACGGCGCTCCGCGGCAACGACCCGCTCGAGGCCGCCGCACTCGCGCAGACGCTCCAAAACGATGCACGCGCGGCCAAGCGCGACGACCTCCTCCTGCGCAGCTACTACCTGCTGGCGGAGGCACTAGGCGAAGCGGACGGCGCCCAGGCTGCACTGGTGCTCGGCAGCGCCGCGGTGGAGCTCAAGGAGCTGCCGCTGATGCTTCGGTCGGTGCTCCAGCTCAAGCGGGTCGCCGCACTGCTCGGCGCCGGCGAGCAGCGCACCGCGATCGGCCTACTGACCGACATCCGCGAGTCGCTCGCCGAGGCTCCGCCCTCGCACGCCCGTGCCCGACTCTTCCTCCATACCGCTGAACTCTCGCTGCAGATTGACAACAAGCGGAGCGCCGCAGCCTCGTTGGTACAGGCGGTCGCCGGCTTCGTCGCGGCCGGAGGGTGGAGCGACGCGATGGTTGCGCTCGACGGCCTCATCCGGCTCTCCTGCGGCGTGGACTCCGACGAGGAGCCTACGGAGGCCTCCATGGCCGACTGCCACACCCTCGTGGCGCAGCAGGCCACCTACGCCGACAAGGCGGGGATGCCTCAGGCTGCCGCATCGTCGCGGCTCCTTCTTGCTGCCATCGACACCCGCTTCGGCCTCCGACGCGACGCAGAGGCGCTGCTCGATGCTATCGAAGAGGAGGCCCTCGCGGGATACTACCCTGAGCTCCTCGAGTCGCTCTATGGGCTCCGAAGCCGCATCGCAGACAAGGCGAGCGACAGCGTTGCGAAGGCTGCTGCCGACAGGTCGGTCGCCCTCTGGCGTGCCGTCAACGAGGCCCGTCGCGGCGAGCAGCCGGCTACGGGCGAGTAGCGCGCCCTAGAGCAGCGTGCAGATGATGAGGCCAAACGGACCAAGCGTCACAGCATCCACGCAGACGGGCGTACCCGCGCAATCGTAGCAGCTTTCTCCGGTGCGGCAGTCCGCAGCGGAAGAACAACCGTTGCAGCGGCCTGTGCTGCTCAGAATGTCAAAGGTGCAGGTAGTGGAGCCCGGGCAGGCCGCGTTGAATGGGTCGATGCGGGAGGGGGTTCCCAGACCGCCCGACGGGTTGCAGACAGAGAGGATGAAGCAGGCGCCCGTGTCGGTATCGCAGGTGGCGCCCATGCCCGAATCACCGAGCGTCTGTGCCTGCTGGATGCAGTCCACATCGTCCACGCAGCCGCCCGTGGGCTGGTCTACGCAGGCGCCGGTGCGGTCGCAGATCTGGCCCGTGGGGCAGGTACAGGGGGCGCATACGCCGCGCACGCAGAGGTCGGAGCCCGCGCAGTCCGATGCGGTCAGGCAGTCGACGCAGAAGCCCTCAACGCAGTAGCCGGTCGCGCCGCAGTCGGTAGAGGTTGTGCAGGTGCCGCTCTGCGCAAGGCACTGTCCGGAGGCCGTGCAGGTCTCCCCAGCGTCGCAGTCGGTTGCCGAGACGCAGCCGACGCAGCGGCAGGCAATGGGGTCAAGGACGGGCGTGCCGCCGGTGCAAGAGCCGGCGGTGAGGTTGCAGCTGGTACAGGAGCCCGTGGAGGGCGCGCAGAGCTGACTGCCGGGGACTGCAGTGGTGCTGCAGGTGTAGCTCGACTCACAGCCGCCGCCCGTGCAGCTGTCGAGGCAGACACGGCCCGTGCCGAGCTGCGCGCAGACGGCGCCGGCGCCGCACTGGAGGTCGTTCAGGCAGGCTGAGCAGGAGGGGGTCGCGGGCCTGCAGTTGCCTGTGTTGACCTCGCAGTAGCTACCATCGCTGCATCCCTGGGCGTTGCAGTCATCACAACGCCCCGACAGCGGAATGCACTGCTTGCCGATGGTGCCCGAGAAGTCGAAGCAGGTGAACCCTGTGCCACAATCGGTGTTGGCGGTGCAAGCTTGGCCACAGAAGCTGCCTGCTGCGAGCGTGACGCACTTGCCGTTTGTGCAGGCGGCGTCGCTCGTGCAGGCGGCGCAGAGGCTGCCTGCAGCAACGTTGTCCTGGCAGAGGCCCGTCGCGCCACTGCAGGTCTGGCCTGTGGGGCAGGATATACCGGCGCAGAGGTCGGTCGCGCCCGAACAGAGGCCCGTATCGGGGTTGCAGTTCTGACCAGTCGGGCAGGAGATGCCGGTGCGGCAGTCGGTGGCGCCCGAGCAAAGGCCCGTATCGCTATTGCAGGTCTGGCCGGTCGGGCAGGAGACGCCGGCGCAGGGGTCGCTGACGACCGTTTCGCACCGCCCGTTTGCCGGGTTACAAGTCTGCTCCGAAGAGCAGGTCACGCTGGCACAGAGGTCCGCGCCCGCATAGCAGACGCCCTCGATGCAGCTGGTTCCCGCCTCGCAGTCGCGAATGCCCTGACATTCCTCTGATGTGCAAACACCGCCGGCGGCAGGGTCAAAGCTCCCGTCGCTGCCGAGGAAGGCACATGACTCTTGAAAGCCCGCCGCATCCTCGTTCGCGCATCCATCATCGCCCGTGCAGGCAAAGACGGCGCAGTTGCCGTTGTCGCAGACCTTGCCGCGGTCGCAGTCAGTACTGGTCGTGCAGGCAGGGTCGCTGCTGCAGGCTGCGAGCCCCGACGAGAGGAGCAAGACGACCAGTGCAAAAATCTGATGTACCGAACGAATCTGCATCGCCTGCCTCGCAACAGGAGAACCTACGTTCTCCAAGAATCTTCACCTTTCAAACGCGCATTCTACCTGTCTGCCACGCAACTGCAACCCGAACTCTGCGAACCTGCTCACGGGCTGCCAAGGCACTTGCTGCTTGACACCCGCCGCAATCCCTCACAGTTGGCACCATCTTTCGGAGAGGAACCCAGATGCGCAGTCTGCTTCGTGACGGCCTCCGTCGCGTTATGGAGCGTCCCGCAAGGCACGCCAACGGAAACCGCCACGCGACGGTCATCGCCATCGCCTCACAGAAGGGCGGCGTCGGCAAGACGACCTCCGCCGTCAACCTCGCTGCGGCCTTCGCCACGGTGCACAAGCGCAAGGTCCTCCTGCTCGACCTCGATCCGCAGGGTCATGTCCGGGCCGCGCTCAGCGCACTGCTGCAGCCGGGCGGCGGCGCCATCTCTACCGTCCTCCTCGACGAGCGCGGAGATGCCGACCTGCTCGATATCGTCGTCCCGACTCGGCTGCCCGGCCTCGACATCACCTCCGCTGATACCCGGCTCGCCGAGACCGAATCCATCATCGGTTCGCGCATCGGGAAGGAGATGCTGCTTCGTGACGCTCTGCGCGTCGCACGCACCCACTACGACCTCATCCTCATCGACTGCCCGCCCAACCTCGGCAACCTCTCTGTGGCTGCGCTGACCGCAGCCGACCTCGTGCTCGTTCCCTGCGATCTCTCGCCCCTCGCCGTGCGCGGCGTCGAGTCGCTCATCCGGACCCTCTCCACCATCGGCACTCGGCTCAACCCGTCGCTCGACCTCGCCGGCATCGTGCTCACCCGCGTCGACACCCGGAATGGCTCGCTCAACGACACCGTGCTGGCCGAACTTTCGGCTCAGTTTGCAGAGGCGATCCTACCGGTGCGCATCGGCGTCACGACGAGCCTCGCCAAGGCACAGTCGGTCGGGCTCGACATCTTTTCGTATGACAAGAACTCGCGCGGCGCGAAGAGTTACCGCGAGCTCGCAGCGCTGCTCTTCGCGCGCCTCCACCCGGCCTCTCGCAACGCATGATGGCCCCACTCGTCCAGCCAGTCGCGACGCTGCTGCTCGCCGTTACACTCCTCGCCAGACCTGTCGCCGCGGCGCCGCTTTCGGGCAACATCGACGACCTGCTGCCCCCAGCCCAGGCCACCTGCAGCGACGCCATCAGCTGCCTCCATGCCGCGCTTGATCGCTCCGCTACGGGCATCACCAACCCCGAAGATTCGCTGCCGGCGATGCGCTCCGGCGGACCGCGGACCGACGCTCTCACCGGTGCCTGGCTCATCGTCGATGAGGCCCTCAACCTCGCACGGCTTGAGGTCGCACCAGAGGCAGACGCGCGGCCTGTAAGCATCCAGCGCCGGCTGGCGGCCGAGAACCGGACACAGGTAAAGCCCGGTGAACTCCGCCTCTATTCGGTCAACACCCGCGAGCGGGCCCGCATCCAACTCTACGACCGCGCAGGCCGCATGACGCAAGAGGCTGTCCGCCAGGCCTCCTATCTGCTCCGCGACCAGCGCGCCCGGAGCACCCGCTCCATCGACACCCGGCTCCTCGCCATGCTCTATCTCGTGGGCCAGCACTTCGATGCAGAACTGCGTGTGGTGAGCGGCTACCGCACCCGCTTCCTCAATGCCACCGAGGGGTCGCGGCATGGTCAGGCTCGGGCCTGTGACTTCAACATGCCGGGCGTGTCGCTGCAGGAGATTACCGCCTTTGCAGAGGCAACCTTCGCCCGCGTGGGCGTCGGCGTCTATCCCCACAGCGGCTTCGTCCACCTCGACGCCAGAGAGTCGACCTACCTCTGGGTCGATGTCTCCAAGTCGAAGAAGTCCAAGTACCGCGCCCGCCCTGTGCGCGATCGTGTCTCCATCGCGAAGGACCCGACGATGCACGGACCCCACATCAACGAAGAGCTGCTCTACCAGCCCGTGGGCGCGCCGAACAACTAGCCGGCGCTGCTTGCGAGCAAGAGCAGCAGCAATCCGAGTGCCGCCAGGAGCACAACGCCGATCACGACCTTCGCTCCCGACGGAATCCCTGCGCCGGCTTGGTGACCTTGGGCCTCACGCTCGGCGAGATGGTCTGTAAAGCTCGATGGGTCTTCGCCGACATCGAACCAGTCGCCGCCGGAGTCGTTGCGCCAGGTAGAGGAGACACTGCCGAAGCGGGCCGGCGGTTCAGCCTCATCCGCCACAGGCGGCGGGGTCATCTTCGAGACAAAGGGCCGCGCGTCCGGGGGAGCAGCCGCCTCGCCGGCAGGGTCGGCGGGAAGCGACGATGGCGTTACGGGTGCGACCGGGGAGCGCGGATCGGTGTCGTCGATGACGGGCGAAGCCGTCCGATTTGGACCAAGGGCAGAGGGCGGCGCGTCGTCAAGGTTCACAATCACCGAGGGGGCGGCAGTCTGCGTCTTCCGCTTCTTCGAGATGGCAGCCATCTGGCCCGTCTGCCGGACGGAGGGCGCGGCGGGCGCGATGCTCGACTCAAGCGCTGCCAAGAACGAGCCGCTGATCGCTTCGATGCCGACACCGCTGGAGGTCCGCGCGCCGGCGTCCGAGACCGTGTGCTCGTCGGAGAGCGCCGCACGGAAGGCAGCAACGGAGGAGAACCGCTGCGAAGGGTCCTTCTGGAGCGCCGTCGTGATGGCGTTCTCGATGGCCGGGCTCAGTTTGACGGAGGCTTTGGCGAGCGCAACGGGCAGCGGCTGCTCCGCCATCTGGCGTCGGAGCGTGCGGGTCGCAGAGCTGGACGCGAAGGGGCTCACGCCGGTAACCATGTAGTAGAGGATGAGGCCGACGACGTAGATGTCGGAGGCGACGGTCGGGGGCTGGCCCTCCACCTGTTCCGGCGAGAGGAAGGCCGGCTGTCCGACGAACCGCTCAGGCGACTCGGTAACGACCTTGAGCGGGTCGGAGACACTGTAGAGGAGGTGCTGGCAGGGGTCGGTGACCATGACGCCGTCTGCGTTCAAACCCTGCGTGAGCAGCACCTTGTTCGGTGTGAGCGCTCCGTGGGCGCCGACCTTCGCGTGGAGATCTTCCAGCGCAACGAGGATGCCGAGACAGATCTCGCTGGCCTGGTCGCCGGAGAGCCCCTTCTTGACGCTCACGATGGAGGTGAGCGAGGCGCCATCGACCCAATCGGTAGCCTGCCGCGCCCGCTGTTCCTCCATTTCCAATGCCAGCAATCGGGGGGACCTAGAGGAAGGAGAGGCGATGAGTCGTCCGACCGCTTCCCGGTACTTCTCTCGCCCCGCCTCGTCAGCAAGGGTCCATGCGTCGAACTCTTTGAGGGCGATCTGGCCAGCAAAACCTGGGTGTTCGCAGACGTGCACTTCGCCAAGTTCGTCGCGACCAACGCTACGGATTTTCTGGAGGTTTTCGAGAATCAACGACCAAGCCTCCTTGTGACCCGCTCTGGGACGGCGCCCGCCCTAGACGACTGATGCGCGAGTTGCCACGAAAATAGATGTTTCTACAGCGCAATGGGTGCGCCAGACCCCAAAAGTTCGTCGCTCCGCGCCGCCAGACCCAGACATCTCCCATTCGCAACCTTCGCCCCTGCTTGTGCGGCTGACCTCAACACACTACCAGTCGGCCCCCGCGCGCCACCGTCGCGGCCGTCCTCAGCCTGAGCAAACTGCATGTCCGAACGCCCCGAAGAGACCTCCTCCGACGCAGACGAGGCGACGCCAGAAGCCCTCGCCCCGCTCCCAGATCCTGAGGTGGATAGGCTCGAAGCGGCCGTCGTCGGCCTGGCCCGCGGCGCACTCATTCTCAAGCTCAGCCCGAAGCGGACCTCCCTGCACCGAGAGAAGCTCCGGCGACTCGCACATGAGGTGAAGCCCATCGTGATGGTCGGTCGTGGCGGACTGAGCGATGGTCTGATCGCTGCGATTCGCAGAGGCCTGCTCGACCACGAACTGATCAAGGTGAAGCTTCTCGACGCTGCTCCTGTGAGCCGCGAGGCCTTCGCCCTCTGGGTACACGAGAAGACGAAGGCGGATGCGATCGCTTGGGTTGGCCGGACGATCATCTTCTACCAGAAGCACCCCGAGAAGCCGAAGATTCACCTCCCTGGCTAAGCCTGCGGCGACCTCCTCCGTCCCATGCTGGCGGCCAAACCTATTCAACGCAAAGTTCCGTTGACGGTCGGTAGAGAGGAGGCTAGCCGAAAACTTCGCTCAGTCCGCGGTCCGTGGCGAGAGAGTGTCGGCGAGATGGAGGAACTGCAGCCCCCGCCCCGCAACCAGAACGCCTCTTCTCCAACCCGACCGTGGCCTCTGCGCCATCTGGAACGCGACATCGCAGCAAGATTTTCTAGGAGGCTTCGTGGCCTACTTTCGTCGTGTAGCATTTGCCCTCACTCTCCTCGCCCCGGCACTCGTCGCAGCGGACGAGTTCGTACCCGAGGGTTCCGGCCAGATTGAGCCGTCCGAACCTGCCGCCGTCGAGGGTTCCGGCCAGCCTGAGCCGACCGAACCTGCCGCCGTAGAGGGTTCTGGCCAGCCTGAGCCGGCCGAACCTGCCGCCGCCGAGGGTTCCGGCGCCGAAGCGACGCCCCTCGCTGCGCCCGAGGTTGCACCCGCGCCGGCTGCAGAGATTGCGCCCGTCGTGAATGCCGCAACGGCAACGCTGGCGAGTGCCGCGACCGGTGCGACCATCAGCACAGCCGATGTTGCCGCAGCCGAAAAGCTCCTCCCCATCGACATCACGGTTTCGGTCGGCGTCCGCAGCTCGCTCGGCACCATCTTCCGCCCGGAGTACATTTCGAGCGGTGTCGTGACCAACACCTACTCGCTGAGCGCAAGCTACAGCGTGAACGATGAGATTGGCGTGAGCCTCGACGCCGGCATGACCACCTACCTGTCGAAGTATTCAGGCGGCTGCTACGGCAATCAGCTTCGAACGGTCTGCTTCTCGAGCCCGAGCCTGGGCCTCTCCTACAGCGGCTTCGAGCTTGGCGACAGCGGCGCGAGCGTCAGCTTCAGCGGCGGCGCGTCGGCCGGCCTCACGCCCGACGACCTCTTCCAGCACCGCTACGGCGACCTCAGCGTGGGCTCAGACCTGAGCTGGTCCTACTCCGACCTCAGCGTCAGCTACTCGCTCGGCTACGCGAAGAATTTCTACCGCGACGCATCGCTCATCGTGGACAACCCGGACGACATCGGCGGCGACGTCTTTCAGCCCTCCCCCGAGTCGCGGGAGCAGTCGTTGGTCAGCACCATCACCGACACGACCAAGAACTACAAGACGGCAGAGACGGCGGTCTTCTTGGACTCCGGCATCTTCGCCTCCTACAGCGTGAGCAACGACTTCTCGCTGCGCTACAAGTGGGGCAAGTCGGGCGTCTCGACCGGCATGAGCTTCGGCATCGCCGACAGCTACGCCTACGATGTGGCCTCGCTGACAGACAAGAGCGTGCGCAACTCGCCCTACTCCATCGCAGGAACGCGACAGGGCCAGTCGATGTCGGGCGGCTTCAACGCCTCCTACCGGATCAACGAGGTCTTTGGTTTGTCGGCCTCCATGACTACGCGGAATGCGACCACGACGCGTGACCACAAGAGCACGCCCTTCCCCTTCTTTGATCTTGAGTCAGGCAACCTTCGGTACACCTCGGTGGGACTGTCGGTCCGCGCCTCCTACTAGAACCCTGTTAAGCCAACGTTTCTGAACAATTCAAACAGTCTGCGTGGCGCCTGACGCCACCTTGAAAGGAGTAGAGCATGTCGCGTCGAAATCGGATGACTACAATGAGCTTGGTGCTTGTGGGCGTTGCCTACCTCGCCGGATGTGCTGAGGTCCCCGGCGACATCGACCGGACGCAGCCCAACAAGATTGCGAAGAAGATGTTCGAGGGCGAGTGGTACTTCCGCCAGACGGTGGTTGATGCCAACTCGACCGCTTACACCATGTTCCAGGGCCTTGAAGGCAACATGGAGAAGCTCAAGTTCGAGTTCACCGAAGACAGCCTCATCGGTCGCCGGACCCATGAAGATGTCATCGGTATCTCGACCAGCCAGCAGGGCGTTCAGGGCTTCACGCCCGAGTACGGCCAGCCGATTGTGAGTTTCCGTGTCAGCCAGTACTTCGACGTGCAGCGTGACTACAGCGCCGCCACCGGCGAGCGTACCAACACCATCTCGGAGAACGGTTCGGACCGTCCCTGGTATGAGCGTGAGTACCTCCGGGTTGACTGGACCAACAACCAGATCTCCTCCGAGTCTGACCCATTCCCGAGCATCGAGATGATGGGCCAAGTCGCCGTCACCCCCCAGGACTCCGGCAAGGAGATCACCTTCCGGACCGAGTGCTCCGACAAGGATGGCAAGTCTGTCGATTGCACGACGGAGAACAGCGAGGTCATCTACTTCGACGTTGTGACCACCTACGTGAGCGCCTCGCCCTGGATCGAGTGCATCACTGACTTCGGTTACCCGAACAACGGCGCCGACTGCGGCCCCGAGACCATCGAGGTCCGTTCGTCGTTCCGCAAGATTGACCCGACCGACGATTACATCGCACGTCAGTACGACGAGTACGACATGCTCAAGTTCGGCTTCTTCCGGACCGAGCGCTGCGTCTACGATCGCTTCTACGGCTGCCGCGACTCGTCGAAGGTGCTGCTCGCCAACAACTGGAAAATCTTCCAGAACTACCGCAACGAAGACGGCTCTGTGAAGCCGATTGCTGAGCGCACCGCCAAGCCGCTGGCCTTCTACCTCAACACGGAGTTGCCGGTCCCGCTGATCGACGACACCTTCCGCGCAACGGAGCAGTGGAGCGCGGTCTTCGCGCGTGCGGTGGCCGCCGCCCAGGGCAAGACCCCGGAGCAGGTCGGCCGCATGTTCTACCTCTGCTTCAACCCCGGCTTCGACAACATCGCCGACTTCCAGCCCACGATCGATGGTTGGAAGGCTGAGTTCAAGGACCCCGCAGCCGCCGACCTTCTGCAGGCCGCTGCTGAGGCCTCGGCCGAGGGCTATGCAAAGGGAATCTGCAAGCAGGTTGGCAAGGAGAAGCTCCTGGGCGACCTTCGCTACAGCTACATCAACTGGGTCAACAACCAGACCACGCTGCCCTGGGGCGGCTACGGCCCGAGCGCCGCAGACCCCATCACCGCCCAGATCGTGAGCGGCAACGCCAACATGAACGGCGCGAACTACGACGAGTCTGCAAACCGGGTCTACGAGCTCCTCCAGATCCTGCTCGGCGAGCTCGAGCCTGAGGATGTGGGCTTCGCGAAGCCGACGAAGGAGTACTTCGAGAGCCTCCGCGCCCAGTTCCCGGCGGATGCCTACTTCGGCAACCTCAAGAACGAGGGGCAGGCCAAGTACTTCAACTACCTCAAGGGCGAGATCAACAAGAACCTCAAGAACTTCGAGCGGGCCAAGCGCACCAACCTCGAGGTGCTGAACCGTCCCCGCGTCAAGACCATCCTCAAGCAGAAGCCCGAGTTCTTCCGGGCAAAGACCGCGATGCAGAGCGAGCCCCTCGAGGTCTTCCGCGGGTCGTCTGTGGAGCAGCGTGCCAAGCTCGCCGACTTCAAGCAGATCTTCCCCGCCGCCGAGATCGCCCGCCAGGCAGGCAAGGAGCTGACCGACGACGAGCAGACGATGGCGTCGAGCTTCGAATCGCCCATCGACTTCGGCACGCTCAAGGCGGTTAGCCGCCGCATCAACGAGCGTCAGCGTCAGTTCGGCATGAAGAGCTTCTGCTTCATGGACGGCGCTTGGGACTCGGACATGGTGGGCCTTGCCTACCAGCTTGCCAAGTACCGCGCCGGGCTCCTTGAGCGGCACCCTGAACTCATCAACGACAGGGAGGCGCTCCGCCTCGAGCTCTGGCAGTGGGTCCGTGGCATCATGCACCGCGCGACGCTCGAGCACGAAATCGGACACACGGTTGGCATGCGCCACCAGTTCCGCGCCTCGTCCGACGCGATGAACTACTTCCCGCAGTACTGGGCGCTTCGTCACGAGACCTTCAACGAGGACTGCGACGACGCGGGCTACAAGACCTTCAAGGTTGACGGCTACGCCACCGGTGACGTGGCCCCCGCCTCTTGCGGCGGCAGCGAAGCCGACCGTCTGGCCCAGAGCCCCGCGCTGCTTCAGCAGCTCCGCGAGGGTCGTCTTGCCGACGGCACCGAGTTCGACAACAGCATCACCGAGTACCAGTACACCTCGACGATGGAGTACGCCCGCAAGCCCAACTCCGACATCTCGGGCCTCGGCATGTACGACTACGCCGCTATCGCCTTCTCTTACGTGAACATGGTTGAGGTCTTCAACGAGGCCCCCAGCAAGCTCAAGGTCCGCGCCAGCTTCGACCCCGTTACCGGCTCCTTCGACAGCAGCATCGTCTCGCGGTCGCCCAACAAGGTCACCACCATGCTCGACGTGGACGACTACACCTACACCGCTGCTGGCGCGACCGACACCGACCCCGAGGGCGACCGGATCCGCGATAACCAATGGACCTACTGGCACTACAGCACCCTGCCCGTCATGTTCTACAACACCGACGCCACCGCGATTGACCCGAACTCGAACGTGGCCTTCGCCTACGCTCCCGAGATCAAGGCCGGCCTTGCGCACCTCAAGGGCATGACCCCCATGTACAACCGCAGCATGCGGTTCGCCGACCAGCTCGGCGCCGGCGAGGTCAAGGTCCCCTACGGCTTCTGCTCGGATGAGTACAACGGCTCGGCCAGCGACTGCCGCGTCTTCGACTCCGGCGCCGACGAGTACGAGAACTTCGTCAACCTCAAGGAGATGTACGAGTCTCGCTACGTCTACTCGATGTTCCGTCGCGAGCGTCCTGGCTTCGCCATCTCGATCTACCCGGTCTTCGCCGGCTCGATGAGCAGCTTCTTCACGCCCGCGCTGAACGCCTACCAGTTCTGGCTCCTCAAGGCCTCGGGTCGTGGCGTCGAGTGGTACAACACCGAGCACGGCGGCCTCATGGCCTCGATCGCGGCGCAGGAAGCCATCAACTTCATTGCTGAGGCCATCACCATCCCCAGCCCCGGTACCTACGCGACGGACAACGTCACCGGCCAGCTCGTCAACCTCTCCTACGAGTATGACTACCGCCTGCCCTCGACCTCCGAAGCCGCCCAGAAGGGCTACTACGGCGACGACTACACCAACGTGACCCTCTCGGACGGCGCCCGCTACAGCTTCGCGCAGTTCAAGGAGAACGAGGATGGCCAGATCGGTTACTACGACGCCTACTTCGGCCTCGGCACCGAGATCATGTCGCACTTCTGGCACAAGTATGCCGCGATGATCGCCCTGATGAGCGGCGACGTCGAGGTTGTCGGCGCCGACACCGACTCCAACCAGTCGGGCTTCGTCATCCCGCCCTACATCGTCTTCTCGGACGACCTCACCAAGTTCATGGGTGGTATCATCACCGAGAACTTCGATGACGTGGGCCGCTGCGTGTCGCGTAACGATGACGGTACCGTCACGATCGAGCCCATCCCGGCCATCCGCGGTGCTGGCCCCTCCTGCGCTGCCGGCCAGCAGATCCTCAACCCCTACGCCGACATCTACGGCCGCAGCGACTTCAACATGCGGACGCTCGGCACGCTCTACCCCACGGCCTACTTCCAGTCGACCTACAGCTCGCGCTGGCTCGATAGCGCCGCCATCTACGTTGTCGCTCGCGACACCACGGGCGAACTCCCGGCCGGTTTCGAGTGGTTCACCTACACCAGCGACCTGGGCATCCAGTACGCCACGAAGATCCCCACCGGCTTCGACCCCACCGACCGGGCCTCGGACAAGATCCGCATCGGCTACGACATGCTCGCGAAGATGAACACGCTCCAGATCGAGAAGGACTCGCTCACGGAGATCTCGACCCTGCTCAATGGCCTCCCGGCCAGCGCCAGCGCGGCCGACTTCGAGGAGCTCTTCGTCGCCATCACGACGGACGGCCCCTCGGGTGACTCCTTCTCGTCGGTCGTCCGCGACCCCGAGTTCCAGGCCATCATCCGCGCAGGCTTCCTTGACCGCGCGGCAGTGAACCGCCTCGACTCGCTCGTGCCGGGCCTCATCGACAGCATCCTCTTCGACCTCCAGTCGCAGGAAGAGGATGTTCGCTACCTTGCCGACTCCGTGCGCATGATGCAGGGCCTCAACGTCTTCATGCCCGGCATCGACTTCTAAGCCGCTCGGGCCTCACAGCCTGCGCGTTCGTTGGCCCGCTCTGCGGGCCTTCGCCGTTTTTGGCCCCCGGCGTTGACGTTTCCGGCTCAGCTGCCGTTGGCGCTTCCGCTGTCTGAACATGCGTAGGAGCGCGCCGCGAGGACGGGCTGTCTGGAGGGCCTCCTTCGGCGACC
>CANMDT010000005.1 GCA_947496715.1 Myxococcales bacterium | reverse complement strand
TGGCGACAACGTCAAGCTGAAGGTCAAGCTCATCACCCCCATCGCCATGGACAAGGGTCTCCGCTTCGCAATTCGCGAAGGCGGCCGCACTGTTGGCGCTGGCGTCGTCGCCACCATCCTCGTCTAAGGTTCGGCAAGTCTATGGCCAACGATAAGATTCGCATCAAGCTCAAGGCGTACGATTACGGTCTTCTGGACCGCTCGACGTCGGAGATCATCGAGACAGCCAAGCGCACGGGCGCTCGTGTCGCTGGTCCCATTCCGCTTCCGACCCGCATCAGCCGGTACACGGTGCTCCGTTCTCCCCACATCGACAAGAAGTCGCGTGAGCAGTTCGAAATCCGTACCCACAAGCGGCTCATCGATATTCTTGAGCCCCCTCCGCAGACGTTGGACGCCCTTATGCGCCTCGATCTCTCGGCTGGCGTGGATGTCGAGATCCAGATCATCAACGCGGCTCGCCGCTGATTCGAACGGAAAAGTCCGAATGAAACTTACGGTATACGATCTTAATAACAACCCGGTGAGCGAAGTGGAGGTCTCTGACTCGAACTTTGCCGTCGAGGTTCGCAGCCACCTTCACCACGAGGCTGTTCGTCACTATCTGGTGGGCAAGCGTCAGGGCACACACGCCACGCTCAATCGGCGTCGCGTGTCGGGCTCGACCCGCAAGCTCTACAAGCAGAAGGGTGTGGGTCGTGCGCGTCACGGTTCCACGAATGCCCCGAACTTTGTGGGCGGCGGTATCGCCTTCGGCCCCAACCCGCGGGACTACAGCTACAAGCTGTCGAAGAAGTTCCGTCGTTCGGCACTTCGCTCGGCGCTGTCTGAGAAGATTACGCAGGGCGGCATAAAGGTCATCAACGCTTTCGAAGTTACGGCTCCGAAGACGAAGACGGCGCTTGCCACGCTCTTGAAGCTCGGAACGGATCGCGCTCTGGTGGTGGACTTGGACAACGAGAAGCTCTCGCTGTCGGTTCGCAACCTCGAGCGTGCAAAGTTCGCCGACCTTACGGGCGTCAATGTCTACACGGTGCTGCGCTACGACAGCGTTGTTATCACGGTCCAGGCGCTGAAGGCCTTGGATGGAGTGTTGAGCAAATGAACATTTACAACATCATCAAGAAGCCGGTTGTGACGGAGAAGTCGACATCGGAGGCGAACAAGGCTGTCTTCCGCGTGGTTATCGCGGCGACGAAGCCGCAGATTTCCTTGGCGGTAGAGACGATGTTCGGTGTGAAGGTCAAATCGGTCAACACCTGCATCATGTCGAGCAAGCCGAAGCGGTTTGGCAAAAACTCGGGCCGCCGGTCGGCCTGGAAGAAGGCCATCGTGACTCTGCAGCCCGGTCACCAGATCGAGATTGCCCCAGGCGCCGATCTCGCGACCGGTCAAGTTTCCAGCGAATCCTAACGAATAGGCAAGCGTCATGGCTATGAATCAACATCGACCCACCTCACCGGGCCGCCGCGCGCGAATTGCTCCGGGCTTTGAGGAGATCACCGCGGACGCTCCCTACAAGGGGCTGACTTCTTCCATCTCACGGACGGGTGGTCGAAACAACCACGGTCACATCACCTCGCGTCACCGCGGTGGCGGTCACAAGCGTCGGTACCGCGTGCTTGACTTCAAGCGCGACAAGGTTGGCGTGCCTGGCCGTGTTGAGACGGTGGAGTATGATCCCTTCCGCACTGCGCGCATTGCTCTCGTCTGCTACGCGGACGGTGAGCGTCGCTACATCCTTGCGCCGATCGGCCTGGGCGTGGGGAGCGAGGTTCTCTCCTCGGCTCACGCGGACATCAAGCCTGGCAACTGCCTGAAGCTGAAGCATATCCCACTTGGCACGAACATCCACGCGGTGGAGCTTCGGCCCGGTAAGGGAGCCCAGCTCGTTCGCAGCGCTGGCGTCGGTGCCCAGCTCATGGCGAAAGAGGGTAAATACGCAACGGTGCGGCTGCCGAGCGGCGAGTTCCGGAAGATCCTCCTTGAGTGCCGTGCTAGCATTGGCCAGGTGGGCAACACCGAGCACTTTAACATGACCAAGGGCAAGGCGGGTCGTACCCGTTGGCTCGGCGTTCGTCCGGCCGTCCGCGGCGTCGCGATGAATCCCGTCGACCATCCCATGGGTGGTGGTGAAGGTCGCACCTCCGGTGGTCGTCACCCGGTAACTCCGTGGGGCAAGCCCACGAAGGGCAAGAAGACGCGCCACAACAAGCGCACCGATAAGTTCATCGTCAAGCGTCGCACGACGTAGTAATCACAGAGAGGTCCATCGTGGCTCGTTCGATTAAAAAAGGTCCCTTCGTGGATGATCACCTCAACAAGAAGGTGGTTGAAGCGAATGTCAGCGGCAACAAGAAGGTCATCAAGACCTGGTCGCGTCGCTCGATGATTCTGCCCGAGTTTGTCGGGCTCACCTTTGCCGTGCACAACGGCCGCAAGTTTGTTCCTGTGTTTTGCACGGACAACATGGTCGGCCACAAGCTCGGTGAGTTCTCTCCCACCCGGACCTACTTTGGTCATGGCGTGGACAAGAAAGCCAAGAAGCGCTGAGGTCGGTTATGTCTGCCAAGAACGAATTTGGAAATCGCGCCAATGTGGTGCACCTCAACGGGATTCGCATCGCGCCGCGCAAGCTGCGTCTGCTGATCGACCTCATCCGCAACAAGCCGGTTTCGGAGGCGCTGCGTGAGCTGCGCTTCTCGGACAAGGCTGCTGCGAAGGATGTCGCAAAGCTGCTCGAGTCCGGGATCGCCAACATCCGCGAGGTTCTTCGCGAATGGAACCCGGATGAGCTGGTTGTGAAGACAGCTTTTGTGGACAGCGGTGTGACGCTCAAGCGGTTTGCGCCTCGCGCGCAGGGCCGTGCATCGAGCATCATGAAGCGGTCTTCTCGCGTTACGATTGAACTTCGACCTGAGTAATCTCGCGGGCCGCCGAGCGGCCTCGCCAGGAGGATAGCATGGGACAGAAAGTCCACCCGATTGGGCTCCGAGTTGGTATTATTGAAGACTGGCGGAGCAAGTGGTTCAGCCAGAAAAACTACGCGAAATGGCTGCACGAGGATCTCCGGATCCGTGCCTTCGTGAAGGAGAAGCTGAAGGCGACCGGTATCTCGCGTGTCGAGATCGAGCGCGCGGCCGAGAAGGTGAAGGTGAGCGTCCATACCGCGAAGCCTGGCATCATCATCGGCAAGAAGGGGGCTGGCGTCGACGATCTTCGTCGGGAGATCCAGACCCTCACGGCGTCGCAGGTTCTTCTCAACATCGTCGAGGTTCGGAAGGCTGAGCTTGACGCTCAGCTTGTAGCCGAGAGCATCGCCCAGCAGCTGGAGCGCCGCGTGGCCTTCCGGCGGGCGATGAAGAAGGCGGTCACGACGACGATGCGTTTCGGTGCAAAGGGCGTGCGTATCAACTGTGCAGGCCGTCTTGGCGGTGCAGAGATCGCCCGCCGCGAGTGGTACCTGGAGGGGCGCGTTCCTCTTCACACCCTGCGCGCGAACATCGACTACGGCTTTGCCGAGGCGCATACGACCTACGGCATCATTGGTGTGAAAGTGTGGATTTGCAAGGGTGAGGTCCTCGACAAGCGGGCCAAGGTCGGCTAGTCTGTTTGCCCCTCGCTTACTGGGCGGAGTAAAGTCATGTTGAGTCCGAAGCGGACAAAGTTCCGGAAAATGCATAAAGGTCGGGTCGCGGGCGTCGCGTGTCGCGGCACCTCTCTGGCTTTTGGCGACTACGCCATTGTCGTGACGGAGGCCGGTTGGCTGACGGCACGTCAGCTGGAGGCTGCGCGTATTGCGACGAGCCGTTTCGTAAAGCGCCAGGGCAAGTTGTACCTGCGTGTCTTCCCCGACAAGCCGATCACCAAGAAGCCTGCCGAGACCCGAATGGGTAAAGGTAAGGGTAGCCCTGAGTATTGGGTTGCGGTGGTTCATCCTGGTCGGATCCTGTACGAGATCGAGGGCGTTGACCTTGAGACCGCCAAAGAGGCTTTCCGTCTGGCGGCGCATAAACTGCCGCTTCGGACGAAGTTTATTCACCGTGGAGAGTTGGTATGAAGACCGCTGAACTTCGTTTGAAGTCGGTGTCAGAGTTGCGGGAGCTTGCGGACCAGTTGCGCAAGGAGCTCTTTAAGGGCCGGATGGCTCTCTACTCGGGGCAGTTGAAGAATCCTTCGCAGATCCGTGTTCGTCGTCGGGCGATCGCACGCATTGAGACGCTCCTGGGTGAGCGCTCGAACCAAAGGTAGGTAGTTCGATGGAAGAAACGCACCGCAAACGCCGAGTTGGCAAGGTGGTCAGCGATAAGATGGAGAAGACCGTCGTCGTTGAGATCGCGAAATTGGTGAAGCATCCCCGTTACCATAAGTTTGTTCGTCGGCGGGTGAAGTACAAGGCCCACGACGAGGGCAACGCCTTCAAGGTGAACGACGTGGTTGAGATCGAGGAGACTCGTCCGATCAGCCGTGACAAGCGTTGGCGTGTGATTCGTTTGGTTGAGCGTCCGCCGGAGCTCTAGGGCCGCAGGCGCAGAGGAGATAGGTCATGATTCAGACACAGAGTAATCTCGACGTCGCTGACAACTCGGGCGCAAAGCGTGTCGAATGCATCAAGGTTCTTGGTGGTTCGAAGCGGAAGTATGCTGGAATTGGCGATGTTATCGTAGTTTCCGTGAAAGAGGCCATCCCGAACGGGAAGGTCAAGAAGGGCGAAGTGTGCCAGGCTGTCATCGTGCGGACGAAGTTTTCGATCGCGCGTGAAGATGGGTCGCACATCCGGTTTGGTGAGAACGCTGCGGTGTTGCTCAGCAAGCAGGGCCAGCCGATCGGCAATCGTGTATTTGGGCCTGTGGCCCGTGAACTGCGTGCGAAGTCTTTCATGAAGATTGTTTCGCTCGCGCCAGAAGTGCTGTGAGGGCGCCATGCATCTGAAGACTGGTGATTTGGTGACGATTATTAGCGGCCGAGACAAGAAGCTCGGCCCTGCGAAGGTCGCTCGCGTCTACCCGACCGAGGAAAAGGTCCTCATCGAGGGCCGTAACCTCCGGAAGCGGCACATGCGCGGGAACGAGTCGCTCGGCACGCAGAGCCGGATCGTGGAGATCGAGCGTCCAATCTACGCCTGCAAGGTGGCCCTCTTTTCGGAGAAGGCTGGCAAGGCGGTTCGGGCGAGCATCCGCTGGGTCGGCGCTGATGGTGCTCTGTTTGGCTCTGAGGCGGAAGCTGAGACGAGCTTCGGGGCAGCTGCTCCCGCTCGTATCAAGAAGGTTCGGTTTGTTGCCTCAACGGGCGAGATTTTGGATTGAGCTGAACTGACGGCGGCCCGGTACTAGCCCGGGTCCAAGGAGTCGAAGATGAATCGTTTGGAAGAGAAGTACAAGAAGGAGGTGGTGGCTGGGCTCCAGGAGGAGTTCAACTACCCGAACCATATGATGATTCCGCGCTTGCAGAAGGTCACCATTAACATGGGGCTTGGCGAGGCGGTTCAGAATGCAAAGATCATCGACATTGCGGCGGCTGAGCTTGCGGCCATCACGGGTCAGAAGCCTGTGGTGACGAAGGCGAAGAAGAGCATCGCGGTTTTCAAGCTTCGTCTTGGCATGCCGATTGGTTGCATGGTCACGCTTCGGCGCGACCGGATGTGGGAGTTCACGGATCGGCTCTTGAACCTGGCGCTGCCGGCGGTTCGAGACTTCCGTGGTGTCGCGCCGAAGGCCTTCGATGGTCGCGGCAACTATACGCTCGGCATCAAGGAGCAGATTATCTTTCCCGAGATCGACTACGATAAGGTCGACAAGGTTCGGGGCATGAACATCACATTCACCACCACGGCGAAGACGGATGACGAGGCGCGTTCGCTGCTTCGTCTTCTCGGCATGCCGTTCCGCTCGTAAGTCAGAGGGTTTCCCATGGCAAAGTTGTCCATGATTGTGAAGGCTAACCGGAAGCCGAAGTTCGCGGTGCGGCAGGAGCGTCGGTGCAAGGTTTGCGGCCGTCCCCACGCGGTCTATCGGAAGTTTCAGTTGTGCCGGATTTGTCTGCGCGAGCTTGCTCACAAGGGCGAGCTTCCGGGTGTTGTGAAGGCGAGCTGGTAGGCAATTTTGCCGTAGAATATCGCGCCCTTTGGGCGGGCTGATTCAAGGAGAGAAAGATGGTTACTGATCCAATTGGGGATCTTCTTACGCGGTTGCGGAACGCAGGGATGGCGCGGCACTTTGAGCTGTCGATGCCCTCTTCGCGGACGCGTGCTTCGGTTGTTGCGGTACTCAAGGACGAGGGCTTCATCGAAGACTTCGCTCTGACGGAGGAGGAGGGGCGTACAACGCTCCACGTCCAGCTCCGTTATGTGGCGGGTCGGAGCGTGATGCAGGGTCTTCGGCGCGAGTCGAAGCCTGGGCAGCGGAAGTACATTCGTTGCACGGAGATTCCGAGTGTTCGCAGTGGTTACGGTATTGCGATTCTGACCACCTCGCAGGGAGTGATGACTGGCAAGGAAGCGCGCAAGCGTGGACTTGGCGGCGAGCTCCTCTGCACGGTTTGGTAGTCAGAGTAGGCGGAGGATAGCATGTCTCGTATTGGCAAAAAGCCTATTGCGGTTCCTGACAAGGTTACCGTTTCGTTCTCCGGCAACACCGTGACGGCCAATGGCCCGAAGGGTTCGTTGTCTGGAGTTCTCCCGCAGCACGTTCGCGCATCGCAGACGGGCGCTGAGTTGCTGGTTGAGCGGGTGGACGACTCCCGCGAAGCCCGGTCGGCGCACGGTCTTGCACGGACGTTGGTGTCGAACATCGTTACTGGTGTATCGGTCGGTTTCACTCGGAACCTTTCGATCACCGGCGTCGGTTATCGCGCTGAGTCTCGGGGTATCCGTTTCATTTTGTTCCACCTTGGTTATTCCCACCCGATCCTGTTCGAGCTTCCTGCTGGAGTGCTCGCGACGGTCGACGGCAAGGCCGGTTCGGTGGCGCTGGCAGGACCTGATAAGCAGGTTCTTGGCGCTGCCGCGGCTGAGATCCGTGGACTCCGTCCCCCTGAGCCCTACAAGGGCAAGGGTGTGCGGTACTCCGACGAGATCATCCGTCGGAAGGAAGGCAAGTCTGGTGGCAAGAAGGGCAAGAAGTAAGAACCTTAGGGAGCAGTCATGGGCAAGAAGACATCAGAGAAGTTGCTTTCACGTCGTCGCCGTCAGGTGCGTGTGCGGAAGCAGATTTCGGGGACGGCAGAGCGTCCTCGGTTGGCGATTTTTCGCAGCAGCAAGCACATCTACGCGCAGATCATCGACGACGTCCTGGGCGTGACGCTCGCGGCGGCATCGACGCTGGACCCGGAGATCGTCTCTTCGGATTCTGTGAAGGTTGACGCGGCACGATTGGTCGGTGAGTTGGTCGCGAAGCGCGGCATCTCGGCGAGCGTTGGCAAGGTCGTGTTCGATCGCAGCGGCTACATTTACGCAAGCGGACGCGTGCGTGCCCTCGCCGAGGGTGCTCGCTCCGGTGGCCTGCAGTTCTAAAGGGGCAACATGTCGATAAGCAAAGTAAAGCGTCCGAACCAGCGGGTATCGGTCGAGGGTGAGCTCACCGATAAGGTCGTTTTCATCAACCGGGTCGCCAAGGTCGTGAAGGGAGGGCGTCGGTTCTCCTTCAGCGCGTTGGTGGTGGTTGGTGATCAGAACGGTCATGTTGGCGTTGGCCACGGCAAGGCGAAGGAGGTTCCTGAGGCCATCCGCAAGGCGAGCGAGGGTGCTAAAAAAGCTCTCATTCGACTTCCGCTGGTGAACGGAACGATTCCCCACGATGTGATCGGCAACTTTGGCGCGGGGCAGGTTATGCTTCGTCCTGCGGGCGCTGGCACGGGTGTTATCGCGGGCGGTGCTGTCCGGGCGATTGTCGAGGCTGCGGGTGTGAAGAACATCCTCACGAAGGCGATCGGTTCGACGAATCCGTTCAATGTGGTGTATGCGACGATGGACGGATTGCTACAGCTTCAGAGCGCGAGTGAGATCGCCTCGGCTCGTGGCAAGACCGTCGAGACGTTGTAAGGCTGGCGCAGAGATGGCTGACATGATCAAGATTACACTGTTGGGAAGTTACATTGGCACACCGGATGGTCAGCGGCGTACGCTCCAGGTCTTGGGCCTGAAGCGGCGCCACCAGACGGTGGAGCATGCTGACTCGGTTTCGCTTCGTGGTCAGATTGCAAAGGTTGCACACCTGGTGGCTGTCGAAGGCCTCGTACAGGGCAAGTGAGGTTCGTTATGGCACTACATGATTTGCATCCCAATGTGGGCGCACGGAAGACAAAGAAGCGGAAGGGTCGGGGCATTGGCTCGGGTCTTGGAAAGACGTCTGGTTACGGCGTGAAGGGTCAGAAGGCCCGTTCCGGCGGTACGGTTCGTCGCGGATTTGAGGGCGGTCAGACGCCTCTTCATCGTCGGCTTCCGAAGCGCGGTTTCAACAACTTCAACTTCGAGACGCTGTACGAGATCATCAATCTCTCGGCTCTGAGCGAGTTCCCCGCTGACTCGGTGCTTGACTGGGCGACGCTTAAGGCGAGCGGTCGCGTGCTGAAGGTGAAGGGCGCGGTTGGGCTGAAAGTTCTCGGATACGGAGATGTTTCGGTTCCGCTGACGATTCGCGCGGCGAAGATCAGCGCGTCGGCGCGTGAGAAGATTCTCGCTGCAGGCGGCAAGGTCGAGGAAGGTTAACCGTGAAAGAGATCCTTACGAACATCGCGAAGTTGCCTGAGCTTCGAGCTCGTGTTGTGTTCACGCTCGGCATTCTGGCAGTCTATCGCTTGTGCGTGTTCGTAACGACGCCTGGTGTGGACATTCAGGTGATGCGCGAGGTGATGCAGGGCGGCGGTGGGCTGCTCGGGCTGGCAAATATGTTCTCTGGCGGTGCCATTGAGCAGATGTCGGTCATCGCCTTGGGCATCATGCCCTATGTGTCCGCGTCCATCATCATTCAGCTTCTTGCGGTGGTTGTTCCATCGCTTGAGAAGTTGCAGAAGGAGGGCGAGCAGGGCCGGAAGAAGATCAATCAGTACACGCGCTATGGCACGGTCGTCTTGGCGCTCATCCAGGGCATGGGCATCGCCTACTACCTCGAGAACCTCGGGACGCAGTATGCAGGGCTGGTTGCTGATCCGGGTTGGAAGTTCCGGCTTTTGACGGTGCTCGCGCTCACGACCGGTACGGCCTTCCTGATGTGGCTCGGCGAGCAGATCACCGAGAGCGGGATTGGCAACGGTATCAGCATGATCATCTTTGCCGGCATCGTTTCGAGTCTTCCGGCTGGGTTGAAGTCGGTTGCGGATGTTTACAGCCGGGGTGAGCTTACTCCGATCAGCCTTGTGCTGCTGGCGGGTACGATCGTTCTGGTTGTCGCGGCGATTGTGTTCTTCGAACGGGCCCAGCGGCGGATTCCGGTGCAGTATGCGAAGCGGGTCTCGGGCCGGAAGGTCTACGCGGGTTCGACCTCGTTCCTGCCTCTAAAGCTGAACATGGCTGGTGTCATCCCTCCGATCTTCGCATCCTCGATTCTGATCTTCCCCGTGACGCTTGCGGGCTACTTCCCCGACTCGGAGATTGCGTTGGCTATCCAGTCTGCGCTGAGCAGTCAGGACTGGCGTTACTTGGTGATCTATGTGCTGCTGATCATCTTCTTTGCCTTCTTCTACACTGCCGTGACGTTCAATCCGGTGGACGTGGCTGACAACCTGAACCGTCAGCACTCGTTTGTTCCAGGCATCCGGCCAGGCAAAAAGACGGCTGAGTACATCGATTACGTGATGACTCGGATCACGCTGGTCGGCGCTCTGTATATCTCGGCGGTCTGTGTGCTTCCAGCGTTGATGGCAACCAAGTTCCCAGTTGCGTTCGCCTATGGCGGCACGAGCCTTCTGATTGTGGTGTCTGTCGGCCTCGAGACGGTTCAGCAGATTGAGGGCCACATGTTGGGCAAGCAGTACGAAGGTATTGCTGAGCGGGGCAGCCGGATCCGCGACAGGGTGAGCGGCGACGAGACCGGGGCGTAGTCCCATGGGTGTCGAGCTCAAGAGTCGAAATGAGATTGCCCGGATGCGGAAGGCTGGGGTTCTCGTTGGGAACACCTTGGAGTTGGTTGCTGCGGCAGTCAGAGCGGGTGTTTCGACGGGGGATCTGAACGAGATCGCGGCGAAGTCGATCCGAGACGGTTCAGGCAAGGCTGCTTTTCTGGGGTATCGTCATCCGAGCGGGGGCAAGCCTTTCTCAGGGGTGCTTTGTATCTCGGTGAACGAGGAGATCGTGCATGGGATTCCGCGGATGGACCGGTACCTCGCGGAGGGCGATATCGTAAGTCTAGACTGCGGGGCGTTGGTGGACGGTTTCTATGGAGATTCGGCGCGTACTGTTGCTGTTGGTGTTGTGTCGGAGTCTGCGCAGCGGCTTCTGGGTGCGACGCAGCGGTCACTGGATGCAGGGATCGAGATGTGCCGGTCTGGTCAGCGGCTACGGGACCTCTCGGGTGCTGTGGAGTCGGTGATCTTGGGCGAAGGGTTTTCGGTGGTTCGTGATTTTGTTGGTCATGGGATTGGTCGGCGTCTTCACGAGGATCCGCAGGTTCCGAACTATGTGATGACGGGTGGTGCGAGTGGGTATCTGTTCCGCGAGGGGCTGGTTCTTGCGATCGAGCCGATGGTGAACGCGGGCGGGTGGGAGACGGAGACGCTGTCGGACGGATGGACGGTGGTGACGAAGGATCGAAGCTTGTCTGCGCACTTTGAGCACACGGTAGCGGTGACGTCAGAAGGTCCACAGATCATGACGTTACCGGGTTAAAATTGGAAAGGTAGGGCCTTGCCAATCCTGGTTGGCCCGTGTATGATGCTTGCCCCTCTCGTGCGTTTTGTCGTTCGGGGGGAGCTTTTGAGCTGCGAAGCAAGGGTGTGTCATGAAGGTACGGCCGTCGGTGAAAAAGATTTGTGAGAAGTGCAAGATTGTGCGTCGCAAGGGAATTGTGCGCGTGATCTGCGAGGTTCCGAAGCACAAGCAGCGTCAGGGTTAGAACGAACGGCGCTGGGGTTCCTGGCGCAACGAGATTGAGGAGAAGTCAGCATGGCTCGTATTTCGGGTGTAGATCTTCCGGCAAGGAAGCGGATTGTGGTGGGTTTGACCTACCTGTATGGCGTTGGTCGTTCGACGTCTGAGCAGATCTTGGCGAAGGCTGGGATCGATCAGAGTGTCCGGACGGACGATTTGACGGAGGGCGAGGTTCGCCGGATCCGTCAGATTTTGGAGACGGAGTACAAGGTTGAGGGCGATCTTCGTCGTGAGCGGGCTTTGAACATCAAGCGATTGATGGATCTTGGCTGCTACCGGGGTCTTCGTCATCGTCGGAATCTTCCGTGCCGAGGTCAGCGGACACGTACGAATGCTCGTACGCGGAAGGGACCCCGGAAAGCAGCGATCAAGAAGAAGAAGTAAAGCTCGGCCCGTTTGGGTTGAGTAGCAGGAGGCCAGATGGCAAAGGTACAACGGGCAGGCAAGAAGCGGGTCCGCAAGAATGTTCAGAATGGCGTAGTGCATGTTGCATCTACGTTTAACAACACGATTGTGACGATCACGGATGTGAGCGGCGCGACGGTGGCCTGGTCGAGTTGCGGAGCTCGTGGCTTCAAGCATAGCCGTAAGAGCACGCCTTTCGCTGCTCAGATGGCGGCGGAAGATGCGGCTCGCAAGGCGATGGATCATGGCATGAAGACTGTGACTGTGCTGTTGCGCGGTCCTGGCTCCGGTCGTGAGTCGGCGCTTCGTGCTCTTCAGGCGGCAGGCCTGAAGGTGACGCTGATCCGCGATGTAACACCGATTCCGCACAACGGATGTCGGCCTCCGAAGCGTCGTCGGGTCTAGTAAGGGTCGCGCGCTGGGGCTCCTGGTGCGCATCTGAGCTGGGTTTGATGTCGTTGTGAATTTCTTTTGAACCGAGAGTGACCATGGATACGATCTGGAAGAACTGGCGGGACCTGATTCGGCCGCGCGAGGTTCGGATCGAGGCAGAGAGCCGTACCGAGACCTATGCACGCTTTGTGGCGGAGCCGCTCGAGCGGGGTTTTGGTACGACGCTGGGTAACGCCTTGCGCCGGGTTCTGTTGTCTTCGTTGCAGGGCGCGGCAGCGACTGGGATCAAGGTTGAGGGAGCTCTTCATGAGTTTCAGACCCTTCCTGAGGTTCGCGAAGATGTTTCGGACATCATCTTGAATGTGAAGGAGCTTCGGCTTCGGGCCTATTCGGATGAGGAGTTCCGCCTGACTGCGGACGTGGAGGGTCCCGCGGTAGTTACCGCGGGTCAGCTTACAGGCTCGGGTCACGTGGAAGTACTGAACGCTGAGCATGTCATTGCGCATGTTGGTGAGTCGGGTCGGTTCCAGTTCGAGTTGGTTGGTCGTTCGGGTCGTGGCTATGTGGCTGCGGAGGCCAACAAGCAGGCAGATTGGGACACTTCGTGGATCCCGGTTGACTCGCTCTATTCGCCGGTTCGGAAGGTGAACTTTGCTGTGACGCAGTCGCGGGTTGGTTCGTCGACGGACTTCGACAGGCTTTCGCTTGAGATCTGGACCGATGGTTCGGTGACGCCTGAGGACGCGCTCGCGTTCGCGGCAAAGATCATCAAGGATCAGGTCAGTATCTTCATCAACTTTGATGAGGAGGAGGAGCCGGATCCGGTTGTCGTCGAGCATCCTCTCGAGCAGATCAACGAGCATCTGCTTCGTAGCGTGGACGAATTGGAATTGTCGGTCCGGAGTGCGAATTGCCTGCAGGCTGCGAACATTCAGTATATTGGCGAGCTCGTTCAGCGTTCGGAGGCAGAGATGCTGAAGACGAAGAACTTTGGCCGGAAGTCCTTGAAGGAGATCAAGGAAGTCCTGGCTGAGATGGGCCTGTCGTTGGGCATGCGTCTTGAGAGCTGGCCGCCGAAGGACATCAAGGCCGGTAAGGACGCCTCGAAGTAGGCGTCGCTCCTTCCCTTTTGACATGAAGTGTAACTTCAGAAGTTGAGTTGAATCTATGAGACACGGAAAGCACGGCCGCAAACTGAATCGCACCTCCGCTCACCGGAGCGCGATGCTTGGGAACCTGGTAACCTCCTTGTTCCTGCATGAGCGGATTGAGACAACGGTAGCCAAGGGCAAGGAGCTTCGTTCGGTTGCGGACAAGCTTGTGACGCTGGCCAAGAAGGGCGACCTCCACTCGCGTCGCGTTGCTGCGACGGTTGTGAAAGACGCCGAGGTTCTTCGGAAGCTCTTCGCGGAGATTGGTCCTCGGATGGCGGAGCGGAAGGGTGGTTACACCCGGTTCCTCCACGCTGGTAAGCGGCAGGGCGACAATGCGCCGATGGCGTTTGTCGAGCTCACGGATGCTGCCGAGGCGACCGTAGAGAAGGTTGATATGAGCGAGCTCACGGGCGACGCGGATGACGCGAGCGCCTCTGCTGAGGCCTAGTACTTTGCGATTGGATGGGGCGCGGCTGGTCTTGCTGGTCGCGCTTCTTTCTGTTTTTGGCGGATGCTGGGCGTCGTCGGGGAGCGCGTCTCTTGCTTTGTCTTGCGCGCCTGCGGGGGCCACTGTGAAGGTCTCCGGTTTGGCCGTTGGGCGTTGTGGTGAGGGTGTGGTTGGCGTAGGCGCCGGCCTGCACACGGTTGAGGTATCAGCGCCCGGGCGGTTGCCACTCCGGTTGGAGATGTCGTTTGAGGCGTGGGAGCGCTACGAGCTTGGCGGGGCGCTGGAGGCGGCGTTGCTGGGTTTAGACGAGGGCGTGGCTGGGAGTGGCGGACCGTAGGCGTGGGGCGAAGTGGTAGCGCAGCGCGGCGTGACTGCAGCGTTGCGTGCGCGATGCGTCCTGGTTTGCTTGTTGCGGCATTGGGAGTGCGCGGCCAAGACGCGGGCGTCTGCGGTGTAGGCGGGCGAAGGCGTGGGGCGAAGTGGTAGCGCAGCGCTCGGTGACTGCAGCGTTGCGTGCGCGATGCGTCCTGGTTTGCTTGTTGCGGCATTGGGAGTGCGCGGCCAAGACGCGGGCGTCTGCGGTGTAGGCGCACGGAAGGCTTGGGGTAGCGCAGGGAGCGGGGGTCGCAGGGGGCGTGAAGGGCGAGCGCAGCGGCGCAGAGCCAGCTAGTTGGTGGCTGGCTGTTCGGAGGACTTCGATAGGGGCGGGTGCCGGCGGCGGCCAGGAGGCTTCGGTGCGGCATTGGGAGTTGGCGGCCAAGACGCGGGTGTCTGAGGTGAGGGAGGGCGGAGGCGTGGGTTGGCGTAGCGCAGGGAGCGGTGACTGCAGCGTTGCGTGCGCGCTGCGTCTGCGGTGAGGCAGGGCGGAGGCGTGGGTTGGCGTAGCGCAGGGAGCGGGGGTCGCAGGGGGCGTGAAGGGCGAGCGCAGGGGCGCAGCGCCGGCTAGTTGGTGGCTGGCTGTACGGATGACTTCGATAGGGGCGGGTGGTCGAAGTCAGTGTGGGCCTGCGGCCCCGAGGCTTGTGCATCAAAGCTCGGTGGTTCGCAGTAGGTTGCGCGATGCTGGAGCCCTCGAATGAGGGCGGCGAGCGAGGCTCGGTCGACAGAGAGCGCGCGAAAGCCAGGGGCCCAGAGGAAGACTCGTTGCGAGGTGCACTGTTGGGTGAGCCAGCGCTCGGTTCCCCGCTTGATGCAGAAGACGAGGTGGGCCGTGCTCATGCAGAGGGGGAGCGGCGCGACGATGGTGAGTTCGGTGCTGGTGGCGCCGATGACAATTGGGGAGGCATCGAGGTTGTCGAGGAGCGCTCGAACATAGGCTGCGAGTTCGGGCCCGATGTCGTGTGCGGGTAGGCTGCTACCTGGGGCGGGTTGCAGGGTGAGGTGAAGGAGGATGTTGTTGTGGGCTGGCATGAGGGACTCCATCGGTAGGGGATGGAGTATTATCGTCGCCGCGTGGCGTTTGTTGCGGGCCCCGTTTCGCGCGGAGGCTCGTTAACGGTCTGGTGGGGGGTTGGTGGTGATGCGGATGGCAAAGTTGTTGCCATCGGTGAGCCAGTTGGCGGTGGAGAAGGGGAGCGCCGGCAGTGTTCCCGTTTCTTGAAGCTTGAGTTCGAGGCCGAGCGGAGGTCGGACGGCGAGAACGGTTCCAGACCAGCAGATGGCGTGCGATGAGGTTGTGGAATGTAGCTCGGGGAGGAGTTTGGCGGTGAGTGCGTCGCGCGTGGGAGAGAGGATGATGGGGACGTCGCGCTGGTCATCGAGGTTTGTGAGGGTGGCAGCGATGGGTAGTTCTGGCAGCAGCAGGCCGCTGCCTGTGTGGGGAGGTATAGGGAGTGTGAGGTGAAACCTGTCGCCCGGGAGCCAGGGGAGGTGGTGGTGAAATCGCTGCGGCTCGTATTCGACGACAACGATGGCTCCGGCGGGCCCTCTGGCGGTAGCCGCTGCGGCGGGTTTGGGGAGTTCGTCGAGGAGGGGTTGGCTGTCCTCGTGTGTTGGCGGGAGAATCGCTGTGGCGAGTTTGAGATTGTTTTCGAATCGGTGGGCGAAGGGGAGGAGGTGACGGACGTCGTCGTGGTTCAGGATGAGCCCTGCGACGGCGATGGCGACGGGTTCTTGATCGACGGCCGGGTAGGCGAGGAACTGGAAGTTGGCGGGGTGGATAGGTGTGCGCGCGGAGGTTGTGACCTCGTCGGGCTGCTCATCGAAGGCGGCGAGGTAGAGCGCGCGGGCCCAACGGCGTGCTGAGTGCGTGGCGTGGCTTGTGGTGGAGAGGTCGCTTGAGGTCATGCTGTGTCCGCCTGTGGCTTGACAGGTGAAATTTCTGGCAGTTAGGAGATGCCGCAGCGGAGGTTACCTCGGTGGAAGGCGAGTCGCAAAAGCAGGGCGATTTGGTAGCCCAGCATGGTTGGCTGGTGCGCCATGTCGCGTACCGTCTGAAGACGACGCTTCGGTTGCAGTTTGCGCTCGAAGAGCTGGAGCAGATGGGGATGCTGGGGCTGCTGGAGGCGGCTCGTCGGTTCGACACGACGGCATCGACGTCGTTCGGTACCTATGCATACTATCGGATCCGTGGAGCGATTCTGGATGAGACTCTGTCGCAGCAGGGCCTGAAGCGGTCTCAGGCTGCCGCGATTCGCCGCGTTCGGGCGATGGGTGATGCACTTGAGGGGCTGTCGGATGTTGCGGAGTCTGCGTCGGACGTGGACTATTTGGTTCATGCGATGGTGTGCGCGACGACGGCGAGTGAGGTGATGGAGTCTGCGACGGTGGAGTTGGAGGAGTCGGAGGAGCTGAGCGGCTACACGGCAACGCCGGAGCAGGTTGTGGCGCAGAAGATGTCGAAGGCCTTGGTGAGGCGCATGTTGGGCCACCTGCCGGAGGACGAGCGTGAGCTTCTGGCGGACTGCTATTTTTCATCGATGAGTCTGGCGGAGCACGCAGATCGGGTTGGTCGGAGCAGGAGTTGGGCCTGCCGGGCGCACGCGCGTGCGCTGCTTCGTCTGCAGGAGCTGATGGCGAGCGCATCGTCGAGGTTGGAGGAGTAGGCTGGTGATGACAGTTCGGTCGCGGGTAGGGGGATTGTTGGTGGCGCTGGTGCTGCTTGGTCTCTCGGTTGCCGGATGTCGGGTTTCGGTGACGGGCTGCGTTGGCCAGGAAGAGGCGGATGAGTCGGCGTGGCAGCTCCGTCGCGCGGGGTTTGATGCGTCTGCGGAGCGTTGCGGCCGCGGTCGCGAGGTAGTGGTGCCGCGTTGGGATGGCGCGGGAGCGCGCGGCGCTGTTTCGGAGTTGGGGCTGCCGCGGCAGCGGTTGGCGGTTCCGAAGCCCGAGATCGGGATGTGGCCATCGGCAGCGGATCGGTCGCGTCTGGAGCGGCACGAGGCGGGAGCGCGTGCCGCCGCGTTGCTTCGCGGGCTTCCACAGGTTGAGGATGCTTGGGTTGAGCTCCGCGCGGAGGGTTCTGGCGAGGTGGCGACGGCGACGTTGGTGATGCGTGAGGGTTCGGCGGACTGGACGCAGGTTGAGCGTGCGGTTCGGGGGATGGAGGGTCTGAGCGAGGTCGCGCGTATCGAGCGTGTGGGGATGACGGTTCCCCGTCTGTCGCCTGGGGTGAGGTGGGCTAAGGTGGGGCCGTTTCGGGTGGAAGCGGGTCAGGCGGGTCTGCTTCGGTGGTCGTTCGTATCGCTACTGTTGCTTGTGTCTATTTTTGCTGGGCTTCTGGCTGCTACGGGTCGTCGAGGTTCACAATGACGGGCTGGGGCTGGGGTTGGGTTGAGGATGGCTCGGGCTGGTTGCTGGCATCGGGCGTGGTGGGCTGGGTGAGCCAGGAGGAAGAGGCTGCTGCGAAGGGGCTTGCCGCGGAGCTCTCGCAGCTGGAGGCGCGTCGGTCGCGTTTGGAGGAGGAGTTGGTGACTGCAGTCGCGTCTGCGCGGGCGGAGGCGCTTTCTTCGTCGCGTCATGAGATGGAGCGGATGCTGGATGCACTGGCGGGTCGTCCGAAGGAGGTGGCACGTCGGACAGCGATGCTGGCGATGCTGATCGCAGAGGCGATGCTGGGGCGTCTGGCGGAGCGGGAGGCGGCGGTCCTCGATGTTCTGTTGTCGCGCGCTCTGGAGGGTTTGGCAGGCGAGCGAGAGCTTGTTGTTCGTGCTGCGCCGGGGATTGTGGCCTCGGTTCGGAAGCGCTTGGGTGAGTCTGCTGAGGGGATGGCGGTGCGTGTGGATGGGAGTTTGCGCGGAGCCGATCTGGTGGTCGAGTTTGCTCGCGGTCAGAGCGACGCTCGTCTGCGGAGTCAGCTGCATCTGTTACAGGGATTACTTGAGGGTTGCCCTGATGACCTCAGCTAGCCGCGCTGCGTGGGTGAAGTTGTTGGATGCGCGGCTCCGTTCCGGTCGTTCGGAGCTGATTTCGGGTCGCGTGGCATCGGTCGGGGGAGGGCTGATTGAGGCCTGTGTGGCCGATGCGGTGGTGGGGCAGCTGTGCGAGATTGAGGTTGGCGAAGGGTCGGTCCTGGCAGAGGTGGTCGGGCTCGAAGGTGAGCGGGCGCGTTTGCTTCCGTGGGGGAGTTCGGAGGGAGTTGGCGTGGGCGCTCGGGTCCGGGTTCGTAGCGTGGCAGGAGGGCGCTTGCGGGTGGAGGAGGCGCTCGGCCGCGTGCTGAACGGGCTAGGCGAGCCGGTCGATGGAGGAGCTGTGGTGGCTCGTGAGTCAGGGGCTCCGTCGGGCCTGTTTTCGCGCCGGTCTGTTGGCGTGGCGGATCGGTTCGAGACGGGGGTTGCGGGCATCGATGCGCTGGCGCCTATCGGTCGGGGCGCGCGCGTTGCAATCATTGGGGAGGCGGGCTCGGGCAAGACCTATCTGCTACGGCAGCTGCGTGAGCGGATGGTGGAGGATGTGGTGGTGATTGGTCTGGTGGGCGAGCGTGCGCGCGAGGCATCCTCCCTGTTGGAGGAGGTGTTCGGCGGGCCGCTGGCAGGTCGGGTCACGGTGGTTGTAGCTCGTTCGGAGGCGCCCGCATCGGAGCGTGTCGCCGCGGCGGAGCTGGCGTCGGAGCTGGCTGATTCGTGGCGCGGTCGCGGGCGGTCATGCCTACTCCTGCTGGACTCACTGACGCGCTATGCGCGGGCGCTTCGGGAGGTTGCGCAGGTGCGGGGAGAGCCACTGGGTGCGTCGGGTTTTCCCGTGACGATGGGTTCGTCGATGGCGCGGCTGCTGGAGCGGGCCGGAGCCGGTTTGGAGGGTTCCGTGACTGGGCTATACTCGGTGCTTGCGTCGTCGGAGCAGGAGCAGGGTGTGGTGGCGGAGGAGGTTCGAAGCCTGGTGGATGTTCAGTTGGTGCTGCGTCGTCGTCTGGCGGATCGAGGCCAGTTTCCGGCGGTGGATTGGGTGGCGAGCATGAGTCGGCTGTCGGATGACTTGCTTACGGCTGGCGAGCTCGAGGTTGGCCGAGTGTGCCGAGGAGGGCTGGGCCTTCTGGAGCAGCATCGTGATGCGGTGGAGCTTGGCTACTATCGGTCGGGGAGTCGTCCGGGCTTGGATGCGGCCATCGCGGAGGAGGAGTCGCTACGCCGGGCGCTGACGGGTGGATCGGGCGATGCGTCGTGGTCTGAGCTTCGCAGCATTGCTTCACGGCTGCGGCGGTGAGGCGGGCGCTGCTGTCGCTGGAGGGGATGCGGCTGGAGTCGCAGTTGGTTGACGCCTCGGCGAGGTTGTCGCGGGCCGGGGCACTGCAAGCGGCCTGCGAGGCTGCGTTTATAGAGGCGGAGTCGCGATGGGATGCGGCAGCGCGGGCAGCGCGGTTTGATGAGGGTGTGGGTCCGGAGGCTCTGACGGTCTCATCGCTGGAGCTTGGTCGCGCGGAGCGGTTGGCTGCGGTGAGAGCGCTGTTGCCGAAGATGGAGGAGGCTCGCCGCGCGGAGCGGGCGGCGGTGCTTGAGGTTGCGTTGGCGGAGGCGGAGGAGATGCTGGCGCGGCAGGCGCTGGACCGACACCAACGGGTGGTGGGTCGTCGGGAGTCGTCGGGCGGTTCGGGGGAGTCGGATTGATTGCACTTGCGCGCGCTGGTCCGAATGGATGACGGTGTGTTGAGGCGGAGGTGTGTGTGTCGGAAGGGTTGCCGTTTTCGAAGCTGACGGAGGGGAGCAGCGTTGCGCTGACGGGTACGGTTCGTCGTGTTCGTTACCGGTCGTCTGACGGCCAGTTCGCGGTGTTCTCGATGCTGAGCGAGACGCAGGAGAGTTGGGTTGTGCGCAGTCGCGCAGGGAGCATCGAGGAGGGCGAACGGGTGCGCGTTTCGGGGCGACTGAAGCGGTTCCGTACGGGAGAGTTGCAGGTGGAGGCGGAGCGGGTCGAGGTGGTGTTGCCGGTGGAGCGCGACGGGATGGTCGCCTTTCTCGGCTCCGGGGTTTTGCCGGGCGTGGGGGAGGCGTGGGCCGCGAAGATTGTGGCTGCGTTCGGAGCGCGGACCTTTGAGGTTCTGGATGAGGAGCCGGAGCGGCTCCTGACGCTGCGCGGCTTTGGTGCGAAGCGTCTGGCGGAGGTGAAGGAGCGGTGGCAGGCTCGCCGTTCGGACCGCGAGGTGATGTCGTTCCTGCAGGGGCTTGGATTGACGGCTGCGCTGTCGGTGCGGGTTCACAAGGCCTTCGGAAGTGGGACGGCGCGTGTGGTGCAGGAGAATCCCTACCTGCTTGCGCGTGTGGTGCATGGAGTAGGGTTTCGTCGTGCGGATCAGATCGCGGCGCAGGTTGGCATTGTGGGTGATGATCCGCGGCGTGCGCTGGCGGCTGTCTATCATGCGGTGCTGGCGGCGGAGGATGAGGGGCACACGGCGGCGGGGTCGGAGTGGTTAGAGCAGCTGGCGATGGAGGTCGCTGGCTTGAGCGCGTCTGTGGTGGCGAGCGCGATTGCGGCCGCGTTGAAGGAGGGCGAGTTGGAGGCCTGCGAGGCAACGCTGGCTGATGGCGCGCGGCAGTCTGGGTACCAGCGGAAGGAGATGAGCGGGCTCGAGGAGCGGCTGGCGGAGCAGGTTGTTGCGCTGGCAGGCCGACAGGGCGTGTGGGGGCCGAGCAGGGCGGAGGAGGTGGCGGGCAGCGGTGGCAGCCGAGAGGTGCGTCTGGCGGCGACGCAGGTGGCGGCGCTGCTAGGGATTTCGCGGAGTGGACTGGCGGTGCTGACGGGTGGTCCGGGTACGGGCAAGACGACGATCGTGCGGACCTTTGCGGAGCAGGTGCTGCGTTCTGGCGGGCAGGTTGCGCTGGCTGCGCCGACGGGTCGCGCGGCGCGGCGGATGCAGGAGGCGACGGGCATCGTGGCGAAGACGGTGCATCGACTGCTGGAGTTTGATCCGCGGACGGGGAAGTTTTTGCGCGGCCGCGGGCTGCCGATCGAGGCCTCTGTGGTGGTGGTGGACGAGGCGAGCATGCTGGACACGGCGCTCGCGGTTGCCTTGTTGGAGGCGGTGGGTCCTGAGAGCCAGCTGGTGCTTGTGGGAGATGAAGAGCAGCTTCCTTCTGTAGGCCCTGGCGATGTGCTTGGGGCGTTGATCCGGTCCGGAGCGGTGGCTGTTTCTCGGCTGACGCAGGTGTTCCGGCAGAGCGAAGGGTCTCGGATTTTGGAGGTGGCGCATGCGGTGCGTTCGGGGCGCTGGGATGCGGTGGAGAACGCGCCTTCGAGCGATGTGTTTTTCATCGAGGCGCCAGACGCGGAGGCGGTGTTGGATGTGGTTAGCCGGGTGGTGACGGAGCGGATTCCGAAGCGGTTCGGGTTTCGTCCCTCGCGCGACATTCAGGTGCTGGTTCCGATGCATGGAGGTGCGGCTGGTTCGGAGGCGCTCAATCGGGCGCTGCAGTCACGGTTGACGGGCGGCAGCGGTGTTGATGGCGGCCCTGTTCGTCCGAATGTGGGCGACCGGGTGATTCAGACGCGGAATGATTACGACCTCGAGGTCTTCAACGGCGACATCGGCGTTGTGACGGAGGTGCAGGAGGGAGCGCAGCGTATCCGGGTGGACTTTGAGGGTCGGGAGGTGGGCTACGGCGGGGAGACGCTTCGGGATCTGGAGCTGGCGTATGCCATCTCGGTTCACAAGTCTCAGGGGTCGGAGTTCGAGGCGGTGGTGCTGGTTCTGACGAACCATCACTTCCGGATGTTGAGCCGTTCGATCCTCTACACGGCGGTGACGCGGGCACGGCGGCTGCTGGTGTTGGTTGGCCAGGCGCGGGCGTTCAAGATGGCCGCAGAGGATGTGCAGGGGCGGTCGCGGATGACGCTGCTGTCGTCGCGGGTGCAGCGTATGCGAGGCTAGAGCTTCGCCACGGGTGCAGCTGCGATGGGATAGCGGCGTCCTGTGCCGAAGGCTTTTTCGGTGACGCGGAGCACGGGCGGGGTTTGCCGGCGCTTGTGCTCGCTGAGGTCGATGAGGCGTGTGACGCGGGCGACGGTATCGGGGTCGAAGCCGTCGCGGATGAGGTCTGCGGTCGAGCGGTCGAGTTCGACATAGGCTTCGACGAGGCGGTCGAGGAGCTCATAGGGGGGGAGCGAGTCTTGGTCTGTCTGGTTGTCGCGGAGCTCGGCGCTGGGCGGCTTTTCGATGGAGTTGACGGGGATGATGATTCCGTCGCGGTTGAGGTGTCGGGCGAGTTGCCAGACGCGCCCCTTTGTGAGGTCTGCGATGGGCGCGAGTGCGCCGCACATGTCGCCATAGAGGGTGCAGTAGCCGACGGCGAGTTCGGACTTGTTGCCGGTGGTGAGCAGGAGGGCGTCGTGGTGGTTGGCGTGTGCCATGAGGAGGATGCCTCGGATGCGGGCTTGGAGGTTCTCTTCGGTGAGGCCGTGGGTCTGGTTCTGGAGGGAGGGTTGTAGGGTTTCCCGTAGAGCGCGGAAGGCGGGCTCGATGGGGATGGTGTGGGTTTGGATACCGAGGTTTTGAGCGAGCGCAGCGGCATCGTCGAGGGAGCCTTGCGAAGAGAATTGGCTGGGCATGAGCAGGCCGATGACGTTGCCCGGTCCGAGCGCTTGGACAGCGAGTGCGGCGGTGAGGGCGGAGTCGATTCCGCCGGAGAGTCCGAGGAGGGCGCGGGAGAATCCGGACTTGTGGAAGTAGTCTCGGATGCCGGTGAGGAGGGCCTGCAGGGTGAGGTCGACAGGGTCTGCGGCGGTGAGGTCTGGGAGCTCGTGGAGGCGGGCGAGGTCGAAGGTGTTGGAGGCCTCGATGAAGGCTGGCACGAGCTGTTTGGCCGTTCCGTTGGTGAGCATGAGGAGGCTGCTTCCGTCGAAGATGAGTTCGTCGTTTGCGCCTACCTGGTTGAGGTAGAGGATAGGGGTCTGGAGCTTGGCGGCGGCGGTGGTGAGGGTGGAGAGCCGGCGCTCGATTTTTCCTCGGGCAAAGGGGCTTGCGGAGAGGTTGATCAGGAGGTCGGCGGGCTGGGCATCGTCGAGCGGGTCGTGCCCGTAGCGGGCTCTGAGCGTGGGGTCGTCGCAGGCCCAGAGGTCTTCGCAGATAGAGAGAATGAGTGTTCTGCCGCGGAAGCTGACGGTAGTGAGAGCCTCTCCCGGCAGGAAGTGTCTGGCCTCATCGAAGACATCGTAGGAGGGGAGGAGGAGTTTGTTGTGTCTGGCGAGGATGCGGCCGTCGTCGATGAGGAGCGCGGCATTCTGCAACTGGTGAGGTCTGGTCTGGTGGGGAAGGGGAAGACCGACGAGGAGGGCTGGGCCCCCGACCGTAGCGCGGGTGAGGGTGAGGAGTGCTTCGTCGATCGCCTCGTGGAGTCTGGGCCGGTCGAGGAGGTCGCGTGGCGGATAGCCTGTGAGCGCGAGTTCGGGGGTGACAACGAGGTCGACGCCGGAGGCGCGCGCGATGTCGAGCGCAGCGAGGATGCGGTCGGTGTTTCGGGCGAGGTCTCCGACTCGGGGATTGAGTTGCGCTGCGAGGATCTTCAAGGGTGAATCGCTTGCTCGGCGGGGGGTGAGTTGCTACCTTCGGAAGTTGGAAAGAGTCCTAGCCGCCGTCGTGGCGTGTTCAAGGTCGGTTGCGGTTGAACGGGAGAGAGTCCGATGCAGGCAAGCGCGCTTGGAGTTTTTGTAGGCTTGGTCTTAACCGTTGCCGTAGCAAGTGGTGCTGAGGCTGGCACGGGCAGTTCTCTGAAGATGACGGGGCTTGGCGACACGCCTGCAGCGTTTCGGGCCAGTGTGTCGCTGCTCGGGCTGACGGAGCAGACGGCGGATATCAATATGGACAAGGTGACGGACCAGCAGGTTTTCACGGACGTTTCGGGCAAGACCCGTGCGGCGATTCGTGACCTGGACTTTGATGGCCGCGCCGATGTGGTGGAGTTCTTTGGACCGTCGGGCGAGGTGCTGGAGCGTCAGTTTCAGATGGACTTCGACCCGTACGTCGATGTGGTCAGGTTGTATGAGGGGAATCGGCTTGTGCAGAAGCTGGTTGCGACGAGCTTCGATGGTTCGCTCTCCCTCGAGAAGTACTACGACATTTCGGGGAACCTTTCGCGCACGGCGCGGGACACGAATTTTGATGGTCGGGCTGACCTCTGGGAGTACTACTCCGAGGGGAAGGTGGTTAACATCACCCGTGATCTCAACGGCGACGGCGAAGCCGAGACCATCGAAGAGGTTGAGACGAAGTGATGACGGCGGTTTGGACGATGCCGAGGCGAGAGCTGTGAGGCCCTCGGTTCAGCGGTCGCAAATGATCGGTCTATTGGAGGCGGATTCGGCTTCATCTGAGGTGCTATTGGTGGCGGATGCGCTGCTTGGTAGCGGCTCTGCGGAGCGGCTGCAGTTGCTCGCTTGCGCCGTGTCGGGGGCAGAGGCCCTGCTGCCGTGGGAGCCATGCATGGGCGATGAGATGGCGGTTCTGCCATATCATCGTGCTCAGGAGTCGGTTGCAGCGGTGACGAGGTTTCATGGCGAGCGGCTGAATGGCCGGAGGACGCCGGTGGGGCTTGGCAGTCCGTTGCGCGATGGCATCGTGGGCCAAGTGGTGTTGCTCGGTGGGGACGTTGTGGTTGTTGCGCGCGGTCGTTTGCTGTCGGGCGAGGCGCTGTCGGAGGTGGTGGGTCGCTGCCAACTTCCGACCTGCGTGGTGGCCGAGGGGTTTGTGGGCAGCGTGCGCAAGATCGGTGTTGCTATCGACTTCGGTGAGGGGAGCGCGGCGCTCTTAGAGCGCGCTCTGATGCTGGCGTCCGGTCTGGGGGTTGAGGTTGTTCCCGTGCATGTGGCGCGGGCCGAAGCCGAGGGCGATCGTCGTGCCGGGGTGGGCAGTGAGGCGAAGCGGTTTGAGCAGCTGCTGGGTCAGCTGGAGCTGCCGTTCGGTGCAGCCTATGCGACGCGGAACCTGTTGCAGCCGCTTGAGATTGTGCGTGGCGATGCGGCGGAGGCGCTGCAGGCGTGGGCCTCGACCGCGCCTGTGGATGTGATGGTGGTGGGCAGCGGAGCAGTTGGCCGTGCGCTTCTGTCGCTGGGTCAGGTGTCCTCAGCGCTGGTACGGTCGTTCCCTGTGGCGCTCTGGGTAGAGCAGCTGGGGAACCGGGAGTAGGCTGTCGGCTTTTCCTAGCGGACGGAGCGGAGTTCTACGGTGATGCGAGGTGTTGCGGAGCGTAGCTCGGTGATGAGCACTCGTGCGTAGTTGGCACGGCCGTCGTCGGCTGGGTCTGTGAGCTGGATGAGCTGCGTGTTGTTGACGGTGCTGGTGTCGGCTCGGTCGGCGACGGAGAAGAGATGTCCAAAGCCATGGTCTCGTAGGAGTTCGAGGAGTCGTAGGCTGCGTTCGGAGCTTACGATGCCTTCGGGTGAGATCGCGGCGGGCAGTGCTGGGGCATGAAAGAGGAGTGCGAGTCCTGCTGTTGCAGGTTGGAGGTTTTGGACGAAGTCGAGCTGGTCGAGGCTGAGTTCGCCGTTCGAGGTATCGAGTGAGAGGAGTTGTACATTGCCGAGCATGGAGAAGAAGTCGGAGGGGCCGAAGCGCTCGAAGTAGGCAGGCCGTCCGGCAGCGCGTTCGGCGTCGCCGAGGGAGAGGGAGTAAGGGACGGAGATGCGCGGTTCAACGAGGCTGAGTAGGCGTGCGGCGGGCTCCGTCGCGTTGGGATTGAGCATTCCGCCGAGGAAGTGGATGTGGTCTGCTGGCCAGGCGTTTGCATCGGCGATGAGTGCTTCGAGTTCGTTGTCGCTGCTGGCGTTGGGACCTGCGATGAGGAGTCGGAAGGAGTCTTGTCGGTCTGCGGGGAGGGCGAAACGGAGTGAGATGGAGCTGCAGGCGGGGAGCAGGAGTAGCCACTCACGCTCTGTGTCGGAGCGCCGGAGTTCGGGAGGTGGGGTGAGGTAGGTGGAGGTGGAGCCAGGCTCGGGACAGGCGGTTGTTCGGGTCGCGCCTGGCCGGAGCGGGAGGAGGACAACGGAGGTGGTGAGGTCGGCGCGGGCGTTGGTGAGACGGAGGCGGAGCTGCCGTGCGGAGGCGTCTCCATTATCCAGGAAGAGGATGGGAAGTGGCGCGGAGGCGCGGAGGACGGCGACGAAGGGGTCCTGGGTAGCGCCGTCGTTGGCGGAGGCGCAGAGCTCGTCCGTGGAGGGCGCTTCGGAGAGCGCGGAGGCGAGCGGGTGGCTCGCGCAGAGGATTTTGCCGGGTGAAATCTCGGCGCGAATTCGGGCGTTGGTTGTGAAAGATGCTAGTGAAGACTGCGTGGGTAGCGGCGACAGTTCGCCGGTGAACTCGGAGCAGCCCGGACCGCAGGACAGGAGAAGCGCAACCGTGCAGGCGAGGAGGCAGAGATGAGCGAGGGCGGAGCAGAACGGCTTCGCTTGGAGCGGCACCGAGTTCGGGGCGTGTTTCGCCTCGGCATCCTGCTGTCTGTGCCGGTCATGCTGCTGGTGTCGGCCTACCTGACGGCGCTGCTGGTGCTTCAATCGACGCAAGGCAACCTGTGGGTGACGCGTTGGGTAGATGACCTGATTCCCGGGGGCTTGGAGATAGGCCGGCTAGAGGTTGGCGGCAACCTATTCCGGTTCGAGTTATACGATGCGACGCTCACGGATCTGCGCGGTCGCGAGGTGATTCACGCCAACGGGATTGTGTGCACCTACCGGCCGTTGGCGTTGCTGACGGGCCGCGTGTTATTTGACCAGTGCGAGGTGTCGGGCGGTCGCGTTCTGGTGGATGCGGAGCCTGACGGCCGGATGGGGCTGAACGAGGCGTTCAATGGACCGTTCTCCGAGAAGGGGGAGGGGCCGGTTCCGCGCGTGATTTTTGATGAGATTCGAGCGGAGGGGCTGGATGCGGTGCTTCAGTTTGGCGACGTGCTCATTCGACTCGACGACCTCTCGCTGCACCGTGGCCGGGTGATTTCGGATGGCAATGTGGAGGTGACGACGCCCTATCTGAAGATACGGGGCGGTCGTGTGCTGCTGACAGAGGCGGGCCTTGGCCTGGGTGTTGGTAACGGGACCTGGCAGGAGGTGGAGTGGAACGCGCTGCGGCGCGCGCGTCCGTGGGCGGCGGCCTTTGGTCCGGCGCCGAAGGGTCGCGATGGGCTTCGGGGTGTGCTCGACATCCCGATCACGCGGGTCACTTCGACGAACTTCCGCTGGTACAACGAGGGGATGAACTTCGACATGTTGAAGGTCGAGATGGGTGCGGATGAGGCGCGGCTGTCGGGTGCGATTCAGGTGCTGGGCGATACGCCGAAGGTGCCTTTGGCGGAGTCGGCTGGGCTGCGCTACGAGGGCGAGCTGTCTGTGTCGCTGGGGGCCGATTCGCCGTTTGTCGGGTTTGTGCTACCCGGGGCGATCCAGGCGGGTGCTGGCCAGCGGATCGGGGCGTCGGGTTATGGCTCGTTGCGTTTCTACGAGGGCGGTCTTCGTTTGGCGATGCAGAACTTGGTAGTTTTGGGTCATCCGATCGAAGCGTTTGAGTCGGAGATGAAGTTTTCGCATGGTCGGATGACGCTTGGCGGTCCGACGGTGGTTCGTGCCTGGGGCGGTCAGACGGAGCTCGCGGGATGGTGGACGCCGGAGGATGGCCGCTGGGATGTTCGGGGTTGCGTGCAGGGGCTCGGGCTGCGTCGTCTCTTGCTTCCCTATGTGCAGGAGCCTGTGCTTGACTTGGTGGGCAGCGCACAACTGTCGGTGGGTGGGAAGGATTGTGTTGCATCGAAGGGAGGGCTTCACGCGTGGGGCGACCTTTCGGTGAAGAGTTTTCATGGATACTCCCACGCTGGACTGCCGCAGGATCGGAAGGCGCTTCCGCCGATGGTGGAGGTGGATGCGACGGAGGTGGCGGTGTCGTGGCCGGAGGGGTCTCCTCTTCCGGATGCGCTGCTTGAGGGGGCGGTTGCCGCGACGGTGGATGCGCGAGGTTGGGTAGCGCTCCGGTCGAAGGAGCGGGCGTGGGCGGTCGACCTTGTGGGAGCGACGACAGCGCTGCGGGCGACCGGAGACTGGGACCTAGAGCGCATGTCATCGCTTGGGATGAAGTTTGAGGGGGAGCTGCTGGACGCAGGTCGGCTGCTCCAGCGGGAGCCGCTGGCAGCCGGCCTCAGGGTGGGGGGCGCGGGGTCATTCTCTGGTCCTTGGAACGCACCGACGACGTTCGACGTGAAGGGCCGAGTGTCGAGTCTGCGCGAGCATCCGCTGCTGGGCTCCTTCACGGCAGACGCTTCGTTCCGACGCGACGGAGGAGCGGTTCGTTTTTCGGAAATGCGTTACCGGTCTTCGCGTGGCGAGGTGGACGGCAGAGGCTCGGTGGGGCTGTTTTCGGGAGCGAAGATTGCATCGGATCCAACCGTTGCGCTGGAGGTTGAGTTCCGCGGCATGCGACCGGAGCTCTGGCTAAAACGGAGAGAGCTTGTTGGCGGTGCGGATGGGAGGGTCTCGATCACGGGTACCGTGCGCCATCCTCGGGCTTCAGGCGAGGTATTTGCACGGGAGATGTCGCTGCTGGGTGAGCCTTTGCGGCAGACGCGGTTCGGTTTTGAGGGTGGTCTGGATGGCGGCGCGGTGCGGGGCTTTTCGACCGAGGTGCTGGGCGGCACGGTGGCTGGTGAGGCGTCGGTTGAAGCGATGCCAGAGGGCCGGCTTGCTGGCCGGTTTTCGGTGGCTGGGGCTACGCTTGGGGCCTCTGCGGTGTTGAGGCGGCTAGGGCTTGAGGTGGAGGGAGAGCCGTGGGGGTTTGCTGTCATTGGCGGGACACTTGCTGCGCCGGAGGTCGGTGGTTCTCTGGTTGTGGAGAAGTTGAAGGTTGAAGGACTTGACCTGCACAGTGTGAGCATGACGTTCGACACGCTGGATGGCGTTGTTTCGGGCTACGGGATGGCGCTGGGTGAGGTTCCGTTTTCGCTGCAGGTGCCTCTGGATGGACGGATGGCGTCGCTGGAGGCGCGCCTCGAAGGGATCAGGCCGCTTGGGTATCTGCCGCAGTTTGCTGATTCGGCGTTTGATGCGCTGGTGAGCGGTGAGGTGAATTTACAGGCAGACCTGAGCGATCTGTCGACGATGGGTGGTTCGGTGCGCGTGGATGCCCTGGAGGTGCGTTCTGGCACCCAGTCGGTGACAAATCCGGAGCCGATCCAGCTGACCTGGAGCCGGGGTTTGGAGGCCGGATTGCTGCTCGACACGGTCACGGTTTCGGGCAAGCTCGGAGCAAAGGAGCAGACGCTGACTTTTGGCGGCAGTCTGCGGGATTGGCGTGAGGTGAGGGGTGAGGCGAAGGGGGTGGTCGACCTTGCGCTGCTTGGATTTTTGCCGTCGCTGGTGAAGCAGTCTTCGGGGCGGGCGGATGTTTCGCTGGAGGTGAGCGGGCTGCTGGAGAATCCCGATCTGCGGGGCGTGGTCACGAATGTTTCAGGGCGTGTGACGCCGTCGTTTGAGAAGGTGGATGTTGCGGTGACGGCGAGCCGCTTGGAGGTGGCGTCCGGCATGCTCACGATCCCGGAGGGTTCACCGCTGCATGCAGTGCTTTGGGGCGGGACCGCCGATGTGTCTGGCAGTTATCAGCTCTTCGGCGCGCGCCAGGGTGCGCTCGCGTTGCAGGCCTCCTTCGATAACCTGACCTACCGGATACCGCGCGAGTTTGCGGTGACGGTGGGCGGTAAGGTGCAGCTGACGGCCGCCGATGCCCGCTCGATTGGCGGTTGGCGGGTGGCAGGTGATGTAGAGTTGCTCGAGGGGAGGTACATCAAGCCCATCGAGCTTATCGCGGCGAACATTCCGGGCGCGGTAACGCGGGTTGTGAGCGCGCGGACGCAGCCGATCTGGCAGCGAAGTGCGTGGGTCGGGGCGTTGGAAACGGACCTTGCGGTGCGGGGTCGCGATCGGCTCTACGTTCAGTCACGGGTGGCGGGAGCTGATTTGCAGGTGGAACTGGAGACGAACGTGCAGGTTCGAGGTCCGCTGCGTGCCATGGTGATGACGGGCGATGTGAAGTCGCTGGACGGTTCGAGCCTGACCTTTCGCGGAAAGACGTTTGAGGTGCTGGATGCGACGTTGAACTTTGATGGTGCGCGCGATTCCACGGGGCTGCCGACCCCGAAGGTGGACGCGCAGGTGCGGACGACCGTGAAGCCATGTGCGGTGTCGTCGGCTTCGTTGCTGAATGCGACAGCGCGGGGCGTGAGCGCTGTGACTGCGATCCCGACCATCGCGATCACTGCTCGGGTGCAGGGGCGGGCTCCATCGGCGCTCGACTACGTGCTGAGTTCGACGCCGTCCTATGATCAGCGGGATCAGATGGCGCTGCTCATCACGGGGTGCACGGTTGATTCGTTGACGGCGGCGCGGGCTGGCGCTCCGACGCTGGATGTGGTGCTCCGTCCTGTACTCGACATGGTGGAGCGGAATGTGGAGGAGAGTTTCAGTCTGGACGACTTCACGCTGGCGCCGTCAACGGTTGGGACGGCTTCGATCTCGATCCAGGATCAGCCGTCGGAGAAGTTTATCTGGTCGCTGAGCGCGGCGCTTGGTGGCTTGGAGGGGACGCAGCAGAATGCGCAGGGGATTATCCGCCTTCTGGACTGGCTGTCGCTTGAGCTTCGGGAGCAGTCGGTGGGGACGGAGGGGAGCGTAGAGGCGGGCGTCCGGTTCAGCGGGGGCGGTCCGTGAGCCGGCTGATAGCATTGCTACAGATGGTCGCGCTGCTGGGAGCGCTGCTGCTGGCGGGCGTTGCGCACGCTGCTGCTGGCGTTGAGGCTGCTGGCGTTGAGGCTGCTGGCGTTGAGGCTGCTGGCGTTGTGGCAGGCGTGGAGGTCCGGTGCGATCTTGCGCTGTGCGACGATGCGGAGCAGCGGTCGTCGCTGCTGGCGCTCGCGGGCATTGAGGTAGGGGCGGCGTGGAGTGAAGAGCGGTCGTCGCGGGCATCGAAGGCGCTTGAGAGTGCGGGGATGTTTGAGCGGGTGACGCTGACGGCGCGGGCCTGCGAAGCGGGCTTGTGCGTGGAGGTTGAGTTGGTGGGGCGTCAGCGGATCGCGGATGTCTTCATCGAGCCGGGCGGTGCGCTGACGAGTGAGATTCAGCGTCGTCTGTTTCTTCGGTCGGGCAGCGTATGGACGGGCGACGAGGAGACGTTGGGCCGTCAGCGGCGCGCGATCGAGGAGTACTTTGAGTCAACAGGCTATTTTGGCTCGAAGGTGACGATTGAGCCGAAGGAACGGCCTGGCCGGCTTGTGGATGTGACTGTTCGAGCGGAGCTTGGTCGCCAAGTAACGCTGCGTCGGCTTGCGGTGCGCGGCAACAGCGCGATTGGCTTCGAGCGGATTCGCGATGTGGTGCTCGGCGAGATGTCGCTGACGCGGGGCTACACGAAGGCGAATCTGCGGAGTGCGCTCGAGGCGATTCAGTCGCTCTACCGCGGCGCCGGTTACCTGCGGGCGCGGGTGGTGCGGAGCGAGGAGCATCCGATTGTCGCGCAGAGTGTCATGGACCTGTTCCTGCAGGTGGAAGAGGGTGGTCCGTGGCGCATCGAGGTGGCAGGCAACACGGCCATCAGCAATGCGGAGGTGATCTCGACGGCGGCGCTCGGCAGTGCGGGCCTGGTAGATGGTGCTGTGCTCGAGGAGGCGGCGGAGCAGGTGCGTCGGCGATATGAGTCGCTCGGCTACACCTTCGCGGAGGTGAAGGCTCAGGTCGTGGAGGAGTCCGGCGTGGAGGTTGTGACCTTCGCGATCATCGAAGGTGAGCGGCTGCCCATCCGCATGGTTGCATGTGAGGGGGTTGCCGAGGAGCTTCGAGAGGGGATTGTTGCTCAACTTGAGACGCGGCCTCTGACGGCGTTCGGTTCTGGCGGCTACCTGATTCGGGGCGCTGTGGCGGCAGATCTGCTCCGCATCGAGCAGGGGATGCGAGATGCTGGATACCCACAGGCGGTGGTGAGCGGTTACAAGGTTGGGCGGCTGCGTGACGGTAGCGGTCTAGAAGTTACCTTTGCAGTGCAGGCTGGCGTGCGCCGCACGGCGAGCCGGGTGCGATATGTCTTGGATGGCGAGCCTCGCCGGAGCCCGGTTGCACTGGGGCTGGATGAGGGCGGCGTCTATTCGGAGTCGGCCTATCTTGGGGCGAAGGAGGCCTTGAAGCGGTTTTGGACGGAGCAGGGCTATGCTGGTGCGGATGTGGCAGGGGTCTGTCGCGATGCCGCGGGCGACCCGGTGGCCTGTCAGGCAGAGCCGCTGGCCGCCGCCTGCCGCATCGACCCGGCGACCCTTCCGCTCTCAGCCTGCCGCGACAAGACAACGAAGTCAAAGCGGGAGGAGTTCTTCGTCTGTCCGCTGCTTTTGGAGGGTACAGATTGCGCCACCGGTGTCGCTCCGCTCGGGCCGTCGATCGCGGTGGACTTCGAGGTAACCCGCGGACGGTTGAGCCGTTTCGGTGGGACGCTGCTGCTGGGCAATCATCGGAGCCAGTCCGAAGCGGTGTTGGCGGAGCTGAAGTATGAGAAGGGTGAAGCCTACTCCATGGAGGCCATCTACCGGACGCAGGCGGGGCTCCGGTCGCTGGGCCTCTTTGATTCTGTTCGCGCTTCGACGCTCAGCATCACCGACGCATCTGGCGCAGAGGTTGTCTACACGGTGCTGGAGGTGGAGGAGACGCACCCCTGGACGGTGGATGTGAATGCGGGTGTAGAGTTACAGTTCGGCGGCGTGGGTCGCGAGCTGTTGGTGTTGTCGGCAGAGCCTGTGTTCCGGCACCGAAACATCCTCGGCCGGCTGGAGGAGTTCCGTGCGTCAGGCAATCTGGATATCGATCCGAGCTCGCTGAGCCGGCTCTCTTCAGGTGAGGTCAAGATGGGGGCGAACCTCTCCTATTTTGACCCGCGGTTCCACGGGTTCGGGCTGTTTCGGGAGGCGACGGAGGCGCTCGTTGAGGTCTATGGCGACCGCGATCGCCTCACCCTCGCGCCGGCGCCTCAGGTGGACGAGTGGGGTGTGGGCGCACGGGCGCGGGATGAGTCGGATACGCGGCGCGGGCTCTTCTACGAGTTCGGGATTTCGTTTCGCAACACGCGATCCATCGACCAGTCGGGCGAGGCGGATCGGCCCGTGGAGTCGGCGGCCATTCTCTCTGCGACGCCCCGTGTGACCTACGATCGTCGGAACCATCCGCTGCGCCCAACGGCCGGTTATCTGGCCGAGGTGAGTGTGGAGCTGGCGGATGACTTCGTAGGGCTCTCCAATGCCAGCGCCTTCACCAAACTGACTGCCCGTACGGTTGGCTTCTGGTCTCTTGCGCCGGGCGTCGTAGCGGCGACGCAGCTGCGTGTTGGCTATGCAACGGGTGGTCTTCTGAGCGGGTTCGATGCGGGTAGGTCGCTCGCGCTGCCTCTGTCGGAGCGGTTCCTGATGGGTGGCTCCGGCAGCGTGCGTGGGTTTGGCGAGGGTGCGATCAAGACGGTCGAGGGAGACGCGTCGGGTGGCGACGTGTTCGTGCAGGCGAATGCAGAGCTGCGCTATGGTCTGGTGCCAGCGCTGGGCGTGGAGGGTGCGGCCTTTGTGGATGCAGGTGAGCTCGCGCGGGAGGCGAGCGCGCTCTCGGCGGGTGAGCTCCGCAGCGCCGCGGGACTGGGATTGCGGTGGGTGATTGCCAACATGATCCCGGTGGCGCTCGACTACGGTACCAACCTGAGCAGGCGCATCGGTGAGCCGTTTGGGCGTTTCCACCTCAACGTGGGCTATACCTTCTAGCGCTTCGGCCTGTTGGGGCGGAGCGGCGTGGTTCCCATGACCTCGCGTTCGAAGTCGTAGTCGGCTCCGAGCGCCTGCTGGGGGCCTCTCTGGGCGGCGGGCCGGTCGCCCTCGACGGCGAGGTCACCGAGCTTCATCCCCTCGCTGAGGAACTTGCGGCTGCGCGCATCTGTGGCCTCTTCGAAGGCGAGCCGCATCGCCTCTTCGGCAGAGATGACCTTCGCGGGCTGAGCCGGCGCGGGGAGCGGCTCCACGCGACGAGGTGCCTCGTTGAGGTTGACGGGTCGCTGCTTCGCGCGGAGCGCGGCGAGCTCGTCGCCATTGCGCTGGAAGAGGCCGGCGAAGGTACCCAGCGAGGCTGGGTCATCCTTCGGCTTCTTTCCGTTGCCCCGGGTCACTCGTTGGTGGGGGCGCCTTGCGCAGGCGCCGGCATGATCTCGGCAAACTGGCGCGGGTCCGACCAAGTGTAGGGGATCTTGAAGCGGATGAGGCCAGTGTCGCCGAAGCGCTTGCCCGGGGCCCGGAGCAGGAGCTCGGTGACGGTGTTGACCGGGCGTGAGAACCACCAAGTGTCGTCGAGGGAGGCGCCGGGAGCCAGCGACTTTCGCGCGGTGAGGGTCTCGTTGTGGGTGAGGCCGGGGCCAAAGTCTACCCGCTCGATGGGGGTCCCTGCGCTGTCTGTGAGGGAGGGCGCATCGACCGCGAGGCCGGCGGCCATGGGAAGATACTCCAGTGCTGCAGCGCCTGCGTTGGTTGCGGTGAAGCGGATGCCGATGAGTGGTTCGGAGGAGGTTCCGCGGGTGCCGTCAGCTTTGACCAGGGGCGGGTAGAGCGTTTCGACGGACTTGATGACGAACTTGATGCTGGGTCCCTTGTACTCGTCCTTCTCGGAGAGCCACTGCGGCTGCTGCACCTCTGTGGGCACCGAGGCGATTCGGATGTAGGCAGGTGCCTTGGCCTGCTTGCCGAAGAGGGCAGGAGGCAGGCTGAGGAGGAGCGCCTTGGCGTTCTCCGGCGGCGCGTCGAAGAGGAGGAGGTCGTCTACGCCTTCGCCTGGGTTGAGCGTTCGGGGCGAGGCGACGGGATCGGGGGTGTAGACCGACGAGCCGAGGATGAGGGCGGGGATCTGTGCCTGTCCGGAGAGTTGTATCTCCGGGCCTGGGTCGAGGAAGAGCAGGGGCGAGTTGGCCTGGGTGGAGGAGGTCGTCGACCAGCCCAGGTCGTAGCGGAGCGGCTCTGCGCCTTTGTTGATGAGCTTGAGCGAGACGATGAGCGTCGACTTCTTGGTGGCGATCGCGCCGGAGGGCCCTTCGAGGTCGATGGCTGCGAGTTTTACATCGGTGACAGAGACCTCGATGCCGTTGATGGTGAGGACCTGACCCTGCGGCGCTTCGAGCGGTTTGGCGCAGGCGGTGGCGAAGAGCAGCGAGGCGACGAGCGAGGCCTTCATGACAGCGGGAAGAGCGGTGCTTTTCAGGTTCATGTGTGAGTCACGATGGGTGAGAGCGATTATGGCGCGTAGGTATCTGCGGGACTCGGGAGTGTCAAAAGGATTGGGGTCGAGCGGCGGCGGGGGTGGAAAGCAACAAGGTTGCCGCGCCTTCGGGAAACGAGGCGGTCGAGCGTTCTACCAGGTCTGGGCAACCCTTCCGTCCGGACGCTGTTGACCTGCTCAGGGGCCGCTCACCCCGGTGTCGACACAGGGCCGGCAGGATGGGTGGCTGAGGAGCGAGGCTTCCGTGACGTCAACCGAGAGGGGCAGCGGGAGCGAGAGGAACGGACGATGGGCGCGGGTCCATCCCAGCGCGACAACGCGGTCTACCTACGCGCCGCGGTGGCTGCGTCAATGGTGGCTGCCTCAACGGTGGCTAGGCCGGAGCGAGCGGAGGGCGCGCACGAGCGCACCTGCAACGAGGAGTGCGTAGGCGGAGAGTCCAGCGAGGTAGGGCCACTGGTCGCGCGGGGCCTCTCCTTCGATGAGGAGGTAGCCCTCTACGCAGTCGCGCCTTCCGGTGCGCTCCCGTTCGGCCTCGAGGTAGGCGGCAAGCTGCGGCGATGGGTCGTGACTGCAGAAGGGGACGCGGTAGTTTTCGGCGTAGAAGTCGCGGATGCCGGCATACTTCCGGGGGAGGTCGGAGAAGGCGATCAGCCATCCGCTGCCGTCGAACTCTTCGCGGTTTTCATCGGGGTTGTCGGTGTCTCCGAAGGTCTCGGAGTTCGCTGTCGGGAGCTTGGTGGTGTCGCGGGCGACATAGATCTGCGCGCCGATGAGTTTGAAGACACCCTTGTCGCCGGCGGAGGCGTAGCGTTGTGGGATGCCAGAGAGCGAGACGAAGCGGTGGGAGCGGAGGTTGGGGTCGGGCTGATTGGCCCGAATCGCCACCCCGATGTCTTCGGCAGCGCCAAGCGTGGCGAGCGCGGCAGGAGCGAAGAAGTAGCGGAGGTGGCCAACATACTGCCAAGCCGTGAGGCCGCTCAGCCCCAGCAGGAGCGCAAAGACAAGCGGCTTAAGGATGCGTGCTGCCTGCGACTCCGCGAGTCGGTCAAGCTCGGCGGTGCCGAGTTCGCCGGCCTGATTGGGGCCGAAGAACTCCCGCTCGAATTCCTCGGGCGCCTGGCGCTGTTCGTTGTCGTCCATGTTTGGCCTCGTGAACTTCAGAAGCGGCCTAGAGCGCGCTCTTTGGCGGGCAAGATTTCAAGGCAGGTTGTCCACCAACCTGTGAGGATGGTGGCGACGAACTCCTCGGGGAGCTGCTCATCACGCATCTCCGCGGCGAGCGCGGTGTGGTCATAACGGATGGGGAGGAAGCGGTGCCGGATTGCGCTCGGGGTCGAGAGGTCGATCTCGACGGCCCAGACGTGCAGATTGCCGTCGTTGGCAGGTCTTCCGATGGCGCCAACGTTGATGACAGTGCGCCCGGAGGGGAGGGTACGGGACCAGGGGATTCCCGTGTGGGTAACCAGCAGGAGATCGGCCCCTGCGTCGCGGAGGAGGTGTTCGAGGAAGTGGTCCGGCGAGGTGGAGGCCCAGAGGAACTCGTTGGTTCGACGGGTGGAGCCGTGCGCCATCACGACCTCCTTGCCGTTCCATGTGTGGCGGAAGCCGGTGGGCAGCGCCCGCAGCCAGTCCTTGTTGGCCTCTGAAGTGCGGGCGAGGGTGTAGTCGTAACTGATTCGCGCGAAGTGGTTATCGCGTGGGTCGGTGTAGCCGCAGGCGCAGTCTTCGAGGCGGTTGCCGACGGAGTGGTCGTAGTTTCCCTGCATGCAGCGGACGCCTGCACCATGCAGCAGCGGGAAGACCTTGTCGGGGTTGGGCCCGAAGCCTCCCATGTCGCCGAGGCAGTAGATTTCGTCGGCGCCGCGGCGCTCGGCCTCGGCGAGAGTGGCGGCGAGGCTGAGGTGGTTGTTGTAGACGCCGCCGAAGATGACGATGCGGTGAGGCGGGGCACCGTCCCGGTTCAGGTGCGGCATCGGAGGCCCTCCGCGTGGCAACTGTAGCAGGCCTGGTGGCGGAGCTGGATGGGGGTGAGCGCGTCGGCGAGCCGGTCGCTCATGCGGGCGCTCTTGGCTTCGATCAGGATGGGGCAGGGGTAGACGCCCTTTGCGGTGACCATGCGTCCCGTGCCGCAGGCAAGCGAGAAGACCTCATCGGGGAGGAGGTCGCCGTCGATGAGCCGTTCGTCGTCCTTGTAGCCTCGGTCGCGGCGTGCCTCACGGCCGAGCCGAACGGGCGGCAGGAACTTCAGCCGTGGGCGGGTGATGCCGGCGCTTGCGAGCAGCTGCTGGAAGGCGGGGAGTGTGGCCTCTGTGGAGGGGACGACCTCCGTGATGGTGAGGATGGGCGGGATGCCGGCGGCGGCGCATCGGGTGACAGCACCGAGGATCTTCACGAAGGTTCCGCGGCCGCGGATGGGGTCGTTCTGGTCGGCGGTGAACCCGTCGAGGGAGATGCGGAGGTCGAGGCTGTAGGGAGAGGCGGCAGCGAGCTTGGCGAGTCTGTCGGCGCGGGGTGCATCGATGAGCAGGCCGTTGGTAAGGATGCTGAGCGGGCCTCTCTCGAGGACGAAGGCGATGAGCTCTTCGATCTCCGGGTGGAGGAAGGGTTCGCCGCCCGTGAAGTAAAACTCCCGCACGCCGAAGCCGATGGCGTCGTCGACAGCCTGTGTGAGCTGCGCGACGGTCATCATCGGGTGGCTGTCGTTGTTTGGGCCGCAGGTGATGAAGCAGTGCTTGCAGGTGAGGTTGCAGAGCGTTCCCGTGACCTGGAGCCAGAGGGTCTCGAGGTAGGGGAAGGGGAGTGTTGGTGGCGCAGGCTGCGGAGTGGACACGATGGTTCACGCAAAGTTTGGCAAACGTCGAAGAGTGGAGAACATTGGAGGCAGGAGGCATCTTGCGCAAGAGCGAACTGGGAGCATGGCGAGTGTGCGTGGGTGTCGCGGTGGCGTTGGTGCTGTTGGCCTGCTCGGAGGGTGAGACACCAGTGCCGCCTCTTCTGGCCGATGGTGTGGCTGCCGTGTCGGCGCCGTCGATGGTTCCCCTGTCTGAGGGCAGCGGAGCACCAGCCGCCTCGGAGCGCCGGCTGCCCGCGGTGGCCGTGGCCTCGAGCCTGTGCGAAGGGCTGTCGGTGGCGTCGGCGTCGCGGGCGGGCGTGTCGGCCGAGATGCTGCTGGCGGAGCGGCGTTCCTGTACGGGTGCGGTGGGCGAGGCGGTGCGTCACTGGCGGGCGGCTGCAGTGGCTGAGCCGCGGCTTGGCGACATCATGAACCGGCGTATCGCACAGGCGACGGGCGGCGGAGAGCGGGGTGGCGCACCGACGCAGACGCTCGCTGGGTCGCTGACCTCCGGGGGCTCAGGCGATGGCTGGTTGCAGGATGAGCTGTTTGCGCTCGAGCCTGCGCCGTGGATCCGAGCGCGGGTAGATGCGGTGCGTTGGCGCCGAGTGATGGATGGGTCGGACGCCGTCGAGCGGCTGGCCTGGTCGCTGCGTTGGCTCATGGAGAGCGAGACGGGTGACGGTGCGCTCTGGCTGGAGCGGCTCTCCTGGCTGCGCGCGCAACCCTCTCTGACGGCCTCCGACCGGCTCTTGCTTGCTGCTCGCTGCGTGGATCGCTTTGCAGCCAACGAAGAGCCGCCGCTGACGGAGGCGTCGGTGCGTCGGCTTATGCCGGTTGTGGCGCAGTGTCTCGGTGAGACTGCGCTCGAGGATGGGCTACTCCCCACGGGGTCGGCTGGCTGGCTGTTGGGCCGCGCTGATGCTGACGTGGCGGTGGAGGTCGAACTGGCCTCGCGGGAGTCGCGTTGGCAGGCGCTGGTGCTGGCCCGACGCGCCGACCGCGATGCGGAGGCGCTTGAGATTGCTTCATCGCTCTCGATCGCTCCGTCAGCTTGGCGCGGAGCCGCGTCGCTCCTGGCCTGCGTGACGCTGGCCGCGTCGTTGGGCGAGTCGGCTCGTTCTGAGCAGTGCCTAGCGTCCTTCGAACGGCTTGAGACTGCGCTGCCGTGGGACCACGCGCTGCTTTATGAGGTAGCGACGCAGCGAGCGCTGCGCGAGCGTGACCTGATTGCGTCGATGGGTGCGGTCGAGCTCGCGATGGAGGCCGGCGCCTCCACCCGTCATCGTCTCGTCGCGGCGCGGGCGAAGGGGTCGATGGCGGAGCTGCATGCGCTCGTGGCTGAGGCGCCGGTGAGCTACGAGGCCGTCTACGCGGATCGCCTGCTTCGGCAGGATGGTGGCGCCGGCGAACTGGCCTCGAAGCTCTCGGCGCTGCGGTTTGTATCCACGGTGCGGGCGCCGGTGCAGATCGGTTGGGCGGCAGACTGGCTCGCGTCGGAGGGCTACATCGCGCAGGCTCGGAGCGAGGCGCTGTTGCAGGCAGAGGTAGCGGGTGCGGTGCACCCGAGCCTCTGGGGACTGGCCGCCGATCTGCTGTCTCGCAACGGCGAGTTCGCACTCGCTCACTCGGCAGCGCGGAGGATGACCGCCTCGCTGGGTGTCTATCCCTCGGAGACCGCCCTCATCGCCGGCCGGGTCTGGCGTGAGGCCTATCCGATGCTGTGGGAGAAGGAGGTTGCGGCGGCGAGCGCGCGCCAGGGTGTTCCCCGGAGCCTGCTCCTTGCCTTCCTGCGGCGCGAGTCGGGTTTCGACGCCGATGCGCGGTCGTCCGTAGGCGCGCGGGGCTTGATGCAGGTGCTTCCCGGCACAGCGCGCGAGGTGGCAGCGCGGCATGGGATCTCGCTCTCGCGCGGACTGGAGGATCCCGGTCTGAACCTGGAGATTGCGGCGGCCATGATCGCCGATCTGATGGCCGAGTTCGGCGGCAGGACGGAGGTGGTCGCGGCTGCCTACTCGGCCGGTCCTGCGAAGGCGCGCCGCTGGATCCGGGGCGATGAGGGGGCCGATCTCTGGCTCTGGACCGAGGCCATTCCCTACGATGTGGTCCGCTCCTACGCCCGCGAGGTGGCGGTCTCTGCCGCGGTCTATGCGGCGTGGCTCGGAGAGCCGCCGCCCGACGCCCACATCTCTCTTCCGGGCGTGCGTTAGGGGCCGCCGGGTGTCGTGGGAGCCGTTGGAGCAGTGAGCTGCTTCCGGAGCCCCTCTGCCGTGGTGTCGCCTGGTCCGAGGTAGTCGGGGGCCATGACCAGGAGGTGTTCGATAGCGTCGCGCAGCGCGGTAACCGGGACGCGGCTTCCCGAGGCCGACTGGCTGTTGGCGAAGGCCCAGACGAACCAGGCGTCGGGCTCGGCCGGGAAGTCTGTGCGGACGATCTCGGCGACTGCTCGTGCTTCGTCGAACTGCCCGAGTCTGCCGAGCAACCAGGCCTGCCGCGGCAGGAGCCAGGCTCGCGCCTTCGGATCGGCGGTCATCGCGGTCTCGATGCGTGTGAGCAGTTCGGGGCCGCGGCCGAGCGAGAAGAAGACAAGCTCGACCTCGTTGAGCACCTTGGTGGGCGCACGCCGGGTGAAGAAGAGGTCTCCCGAGGCGGTCACCTGGCCGAGGATCGCCTCATAGGAGGCTCGGGTCTCTGCCGACAGCGCAGGGGTCTGAGGCGGGGAGACCGGCGTGGTGGGCGCGATGGCGACGCGGTCGATTCTGTCGCGCTGCTGGGCGGGCGCGACAAGGTCGCAGGCGGTGAGCAGGAACGGCGCCAGAGCAACCGCGATGAGGGAGGATTGCTTCATGGTTCGAGCCTCACAGGGAGCTCGTCCGGCGCGAGAGTGGGGAGCAGGTCTGCCCAGAGTTCGTCGACGCGACGGCCGCGTGTGGGGTGGCGGAGTCCAGGATCGAGATCAACCAGCGGACGCAGGACGAAGGGCCGTTCATGCAGACGGGGGTGGGGCAGAATGAGCGCGTCATTTTCGCGCACGAGGTCGTCCCAGAGGAGCAGGTCCAGGTCGATGACGCGCGGTCCGTTTCGCTCGGCTCGGATGCGGCCGAGTGAGGTCTCGATGTCGAGGAGGCGGATGAGGAGCGCGTCGGGGTCCAGGTCGGTCTGCAGCCTGACAACCGCGTTGACGAAGCGGGGCTGCTCCTCAAGATACATGGGCGTGGTATCATAGAGGTGTGAGCAACGAAGCGGCGTGCATGAGAGGCGCGTGAGTTGCGCAGTGGCGGCGGCGATGCAGCCGAGCCGGTCGTCGAGGTTGCTGCCGAGTGCGACGAAGGCGGTATGATAGGCGGGTGGCATCTGAGCGATAGGTCGCGCTGCGGGAGGGATGAAGCAGAGCGAAACGCCGCTGCTTGCATTGGATGAGAGAAGTCTCCATAGTGTCGGAAGGTCGTGGTCGACCAGAGGAAAGCGGAGCACGGGCACTTGGGGAAGCGCACGATTCGTGGACCAAAGGAGTGACCATGGAACGCTGCTACTTGAAGCTCGACGAACAACTTGACCAACTCATTGGCGTGGAGTGGAGTGCTCCTGTGTCTCGTCGCGATGCGATGCACGAGCGGCTGACCAAGGGCTGGGTCTATCATGAACTGGCGGTCGAAGGGTTCGGCATGGAGGTTCAGGCGCTCGACCGCGCTTTGGCGGGTGAGGCGGGAGCTACACACTTGGAGCGTACGGCCTTTGAGCGGGCACGCCGGTTCAGAGCGGCCTACCAGCGGATGCGGGAGGTAGGGGCAAGCGCGGAGCCGCTCAACCGGGGGCAGGCGCTTGCCTATCTCGGCTGGCTGACGGGCCGGGTCGAGGCTGGCTCGATGCGGAAGGATGCCGGCGCAACGGAGCAGTTCAAGCACGATGTTGTAGCGCCTGAGCAGATCGACAAGGCGCTCGGGATGATGTTCGCGGAGGCAGACCTGATGAGCCGCCGCCATCACCCGATCGATCTGGCGGTCCAGGTACACCACCGGTTTGTGAAGATCTGGCCGTTCGAGAAGCACAGTGCTGCGGTGGCTCGTCTGTTGGCAAATCAGGTGCTGCTGGCGAACGGGTATCCCGCCGTCATCATCCCGAGCTACGAGCGGCAGCGCTACTATCACTCGCTCAACTACGAGGTTTCGCGGTCGCGGGAGCTCTTTGTGGAGGGGCTGGCGGAGCAGGCGCAGATCAGGTTTCGGGAACTTTCGCCTCGTCGCGAATCTGTAGCCGCGTAAGGTGCATCGAAGTGGCAGGTGCTTAGGCTTCGGGGAGACCTTGTCCGGTCTCCGTCAAACGCCTACCAGCGATCCTGTTCCACCAAGGAGAACCAGCGTGTCGGAAATCAACCCAAGAGCGTCGCAGGTCGGCTCGGTGCCCTTTCGTGGCACGCCTGGTCAGAAGCTGACAATGGAGAGTGGTGTGACCGTGGAGGTGTTTGCGCGCGCGCAGCTCCCGACCCGTCACGGCAAGTTTGAGATCGTCGCCTTCCGTAACTCGAAGGATGCGTTGGACCATGTGGCCATCGTGAAGGGCGATGTGGCGGGCCGTGAAGGCGTGGCTGCACGGCTGCACTCGGAGTGCCTGACGGGCGATGTATTCGGCTCGTTGAAGTGTGACTGCCGCGACCAGCTCGAGGCGGCGATCGACACGGTTGGTACGCTGGACGCAGGCGTCATCCTCTACATGCGCCAAGAAGGTCGCGGGATCGGCCTTGCCAACAAGGTCAAGGCCTACAGCCTGCAAGATGGCGGCATGGACACGGTCGAGGCGAACCAGCATCTGGGCTTCGATGACGACCTGCGCGAGTATGAGGTTGCGGCGGGCATGTTCCAACTGCTGGGCGTTAAGTCGCTGAACCTGATCACGAACAACCCGTCTAAGGTCGAGGGGCTTCGTGAGTTCGGTATTGATGTCCGGGCTCGGACGCCGATTCAGGCGGTCCCCAACAACTACAATCGCTTCTACCTGCAGACGAAGAAGCGGAAGTCGGGTCACATCCTCTCGATTTGATGCTCTTGTGTAGTGAGCGTGTCGGCCAACGTGTTGGGTCGGATGGCGCGCCGGAAGAGCAGGAAGAAGGCGGCGGCGCCCAGGCCAAGTAGGGCGAGCGCGCCGAGTGCGAGCAGACTGCTAGCCTGTTCGTGGGCGCTCGTGATGAGACCGTTCCAGCTGGCATGCAGTGCAACTGCAGCGCAGAGCCCGGCGATGAGCGCAAGCCGACGGATGGCGGCGGAGGGGTTCTGCTTGGCTGCGCCGAAGTAGGCGCCGACGAGGGAGGAGGCGATGCCGTGGAGCGCCGTCGAGAAGAGGACGCGTTCGGAGACCGAGGTGGTCCAAGCGGGGAGTCCGCCGCGGTCGTAGGCGACGACAAAGTAGAGGAGGTTCTCGAAGGCGGCGAAACCGAGGCCTGCAGCGAGGCCGAGGATCATGCCATCGAGGGCGTCGCGGAACCAGCGGGTTCGGTAGACGATGAGGAGTGGAAGCGCCTTGCCGAGCTCTTCGCAGAGCGGCTGCGTGAGGAACTCGTGGAGGTTGTCGAAGTGGAGGAGTGATGAGCCGCCAAGCGAAAGCTGGGCCAGGAGTGGGGAGAGGAGGAGGGCGGCAGCGATACCGCATCCGCCGCCGGCGATGGTGTGGGCTGGGAAGAGCCAGAACCAGCGGCTACGCGGCGGTCGCACCGAGAGCTGCTGGAGGCGTTCTTCGGGGGTTGTGGCCGCTGCTGCTGCGGCGTGTGAGCGGCGCCAGCGGCGGCTATGCCAGGCTCGCAGGAGATAGCCCGCCAAGACGGGAACGATGGCAAAGGAGAAGGAGACGATCGCAATGCCGAGCGGCAACCTCACGGCGCCGTCGCGCCGAACTCGTCGAGCACTTCGCGGGCCATGCTCGCCTCGCTGGAATCGGGGCGAATGGCGATGACGCGTCGGTAGGCGTCGATGGCGCCGTCACGATTGCCTGAGGTCTCGCGGAGGTGTGCGAGGCCGGACCAGGCGGGTGCGTAGTCGGGGTCGAGTACAACCGCCTTCTCGAAGCTCTTGATCGCCTCCGCCGTCTGGTCGCTGCCTGCCTGGGCCCGCGCGATGCCGGTGAACGCCTCTGCGGAGCGCGGTCGGAGCGTGGCCGCGGCCTTGAACGCGGTAAGTGCGTCGGCGAGGTTGCCACGTTTGAGGGAAGCGTGCCCCTCTCGCATGAGGGCAGCGAAGTCGGGGGGCGGCAGCACCGCTTGGGGGGCTTCAGCAGCCGGCCCTTCATCGGCGGAGGGAGGCAGAGAAGCCGGAGCAGCAGAGGCGTCGGGCGGTGACTGGGTCGCGCTGGCAGGTGGTTTCTGTCGGCGTGGCGAGCGCTCGGTGGGTTGGTCAACGGGAGTGGGCTGGGCGGCCACGTGCGTGCCGCTGCCCGAGTTGTCGCGGCCTCCAACGGTGGCCTCTGCGGCCACGCCGCTGCCTTCCGCGCTGGCGGGGAGGCCGGGCTTGGCTGTCATGGAGAGCAGCGCTCCGACAGCGATGAGTGCCACCAGGCCGGCCGTGACCAGGAGGGCTGACGGTAGCGCGGAACGGGTGGAGGCGATGGGCGGCTCGCTGGCGTCGTCCACGGAGGCTGCATTGCCGATCGACCAGGCCTCGCTGGTGGCGCCAGCCCCGCCGGTTTCGGCGAGGGTGAAGGCGTCGTCGTCACGCGGAGCGGTCGGCATCGCCGAGACTGCCGCTTTGACATCCGCGGTCATGAGCCGCGGCATGGTGGCTACGGGGTTGGTTGGCGTCTGCGGGAGCGCGCCGGTCCGCAGGATCCGGCCCTCATCGAAGGGCCGTGTTGGCTGCTGGCGGGTTGCTGCCGCGGGGCGTGGACCGGAGAGGAGGTCGTCGGCAGCAGCGCAGGCTGGACACCGTTTGCTGGCGGTCTCGTCTCCGAGCGGAGCACCACAGTCGCTGCAGCTCGCGCCGGTATCCATGGGCTACGGGCCGTCGCCCGCGGCCGGTCGCACGCGGCGGCGGATGGTGGTGGCTGGTGCGGGCTCCGACGGGGGTACCGGGGCAGATGGCTCGGCGGCGGGGGGCTGAGCCGGATTGTCACCCGTCTGTGCCGCGGGGAGCGAGACGCGCTCTGGCGTGCCACCGGCCGCTTTGCACTTGTCGGCAGAGCTATTGGCGCGGGGCTTGTCACCCGTCGCGTCGTAGAGGCCGGCGAGGAGGCAGAGGAGCTGCCTGTCGTTGCGGGAGAGCTGGTTGGCCTGTTCGAGGAGCTTTGTGGCCTCTGCTGCGTCGCCGCGGCTGATAGCAGCGCGGGCCTGATAGGCGGCCACGGCGCTGTTGGGGTTCTCGACGCCGGCAGGCGCGGGCTTGGGCGTCGCCGTGGCGGGCTCGGCAGCGGGCTGGCCAGACGATACCGGTCTGCTCGCGCCGCCACGGAGCGCTCCGTCGACGGTCAGTCCGTTGTCGAGCTGCACCTTCTTGGAGGCGGGCGATCGGGCCGGCAGGAAGGGGAGGAAGCGGCTGAGATCGGCAGTGCCCGTGGCGTGCAATCCGATGGCGAGCAGGAGCGGAAGAATGAGGATGCTGATGCCCGCGAGCACCTTGCTGCCAGAGGCGATGCGCGCATGCTGCTTTTCGCTCACGGGGGCGAGCCGCTCGTACTTTTTGGGCTTCTCTTCTTTGCCGGCCTCCTGCTTGGCGTCGCGCTTGGAGGAGACGACGGCGGGAGCATCGGTGACGCCGCGGCCGTTGCGGGCAGTGCGCAGGCGCGCTTCGGCCTCGGCTCGGAGTTCGTCGGGGGACGAGACCGCTGCGGCACCTGGCGGCATGGTGCGACCACGTGGGGGCGGCGGGTCGAGTGCCGCTTCGCGCTGGCCGCTCGACAAGGTGATCGGAGGTTTGCGGGTTACGCGGAGGTCGGTGAGATCATCGAAAGCGGTGATCGGCGACCAAGTCTGGCCCAGGTCGTCAGAGGCGTCGACGCCATCGAGGCTCTCACGGTTGGCGAGCCAGCGCTTCACAGAGTCGATGTCTGCGAAGTCGAAGACGAGGCCTGCGTTGCGAACCTTCCAGCGGGCGACGGCCTTCTTGGCTCCGGACTCGCTCGGGGCCGCTGGTGAAGCCTGAGGCTCTACCTGAGCGCGGGCCTGCTCAATCTCTGCCTCTGCGGCGCGGACTGCGACATTGTACTCCGTGCCGTGCGGCGGGATTGACTTCTTGGCTTCGCCGAGTTGGCCGTCGGGCGTGACGACAAAGACATGGGCGCAGTTGGGACACTTGATGCCACCGCCCTCCGCTGGGAGCTTCTCTTCGCGGATGCGGTAGCGAGCTTGGCATGAGGGGCATTCAATGATCATCGGCGCACATTCCGCACAGGTCGATTGTGGAGTCTACGGCAACGGGAGAAAAAGGGAAGCGGGATGCGAGGTTATGCGTCATCACCGCTTGGGCCTGTGTCGGGCATGGTGGGGAAAAAACGGGCCTTGATCCGCGGGGGAAGCAGCACCGCGGCGATGAAGACGAGCACTCCGGCGATGGGCCGGACGGCGAAGAGCGGTTGGATAGAGTGGGTCTTGAGCACCTCGAAGGCCGCGCCGAGGATGGTGGTGAAGGCGAAGGAGCCGGGCAGGATCGCGAGCGCTGTGGCGGCGAGGTAGGTAGGGGCCGAGACGGGGGAGAGTCCGGCGAGATAGCTGATTGCGTTGAAGGGGGTAGGGATGAGTCGGAGGTAGAAGATGGTGAGGAAGCCTTCGGAGGCCAGCTTGCGCTGGAAGCGGAGGAGAGTTGGCGCACGCCGCGCGATGAGCTGCTGGAAGGCATTTCCGCCGATGAGGCGTGCCGTTGCGAAGCCGAACAGCGCGGCGGTGAGCGAGCCGAGGTAGTTGAGGAGCAGCGCCTGGTTGGGGGAGAAGACGGCGGTGCCAACGAGGACGATAAGTGTGCCCGGGACCCAGAGGGTCATGAGCAGGCCCATGAGCAGCACATAGGCGATCGGAGCGTTGGGTCCGAGCGAACGGAGGAGCTCGGAGGCGCCGCCCGAGCGGAGGAAGTCGAGGGCGGAGAAATGGTAGAGGAGCCCGAGCGCCAACGCGGAGAGCGCGACAAGCAGGACAATCCGGAGCGTGCCGGAGTTGGATGCGTTGGTCGGTTCAGACTGCATGGTGTTGACGCTCGTCAGGAGAGGAGGAGGCGCTGCGTCTCGAGCTTCTTGAGGCGGTCGCGGAGCGAAGCAGCGCGCTCGAAAGCAAGCTCCTTGGCAGCGGCAAGCATACCGGACTTGGTCTCAGAGATGGCAGCGTCGAGCTGGGGTCGGGAGAGGAGAGAGAGGTCGTCTTGGGACTGCTCCTCAGCAGCTGGCTGGTTGGGGTCGTCCGGCAGGTCGAGGTCGTGGATGCGTCGCCGAACCGAGCGGGGGGTGATGCCGTGCTCCTCATTGTAGTCGGCCTGTATGCGTCGCCGCCGGAGGGTCTCGTCGATGCAGCTCTGCATGGAGCCGGTGATGCGGTCGGCATACATGATGACCCGACCGGCGAGGTTTCGGGCGGCGCGCCCCGAGGTCTGGATGAGGCTGCGGTGGGAGCGGAGGAACCCCTCTTTGTCGGCGTCGAGGATGGCGACGAGCGAACACTCCGGGATGTCGAGCCCTTCGCGGAGCAGGTTGATGCCGACGAGGACGTCGAAGACACCCTTCCGGAAGTCGCGGATGATCTCGATGCGCTCGAGCGTATCGACATCGCTGTGGAGATAGCGGACGCCGATGGCGAGCTCTCGGAGGAACTCCGTGAGGTCCTCGGCCATGCGCTTGGTGAGGGTGGTGACGATGATGCGGTCGCCCATCTCGATGTGCTTGCGAATCTCTCCGACGAGGTCGTCGACCTGGGTGCGTGCGGGACGAACCTCGATGATGGGATCAAGAAGTCCGGTGGGTCGAATAAGCTGTTCGACGAGGACACCGTCGGCCTTGGCGACCTCGTAGTCGGCGGGCGTTGCCGAGACGAAGATGACACGGTCTATCATGGTCTCGAACTCTTCGAGCCGCAGCGGCCGATTGTCGAGCGCGCTGGGCAGCCGGAAGCCGTGCTCGACGAGCGTCTCCTTGCGGGCCCGGTCGCCGCGGTACATGGCGCCGAGCTGGGGGATGGAGACATGGCTCTCGTCGACGATGAGGAGCCACTCGTCTCCGAGGTAGTCGAGGAGGCAGGGTGGCTTTTCGCCGGGTGAGCGGCCTGTGAGGTGCCGTGAGTAGTTTTCGACACCGTTGCAGAAGCCGATGGTCTCGAGGAGTTCGAGGTCGCGCGTGGTGCGGGTGTCGATGCGGTGCGCCTCGAGGAGTCGGTTCTCCTCGCGGAACTGGGCGAGCCGGCTCTTGAGCTCCTCTTTGATGCCGCGGATGGCACCTTTCCGCCGCTCGACGCTGACGACATAGAAGCTGGCGGGGTAGATGGAGACGGCAGGCAGGATTTCGAGTCGCTTCCCGCGGATGGGGTCGATTTTGGTGATGTTGTCGATCTCGTCGCCGAAGAGTTCGACCCTGACCGCGATCTCCTCTTCGTAGGCGGGGAAGATGTCGATGGTGTCGCCGCGGACACGGAATGTGCCTCGGTGGAAGTCGACATCGTTCCGCGAGAACTGGATCTCGACGAGGGTCCTGAGGATGGCATCACGGCTGATCTTCTGGCCCCGCTCGAGGTGGAGCATCATGCCGTAGAAGGAGTCGGCTCCGCCGATGCCGTAAATGCAGGAGACCGATGCGACGACAATGACATCTTTGCGTTCGAGGAGGCTCCGCGAGGCCGAGAGCCGCATGCGATCGATGGTGTCGTTCACGATGGAGTCCTTCTCGATGAAGGTATCGGACGACGGGATGTAGGCCTCGGGCTGATAGTAGTCGTAGTAGGAGACGAAGTACTCGACCGCGTTGTGCGGGAAGAGCTCTTTGAACTCCTGGAAGAGCTGCGCGGCGAGGGTTTTGTTGGGCGCGAGCACAAGTGTCGGAAGCCCCGTGCGGGCGATGACATTGGCGATGGTAAAGGTCTTTCCCGAGCCGGTGACACCGAGGAGGACCTGGTGTTTGTGGTGGTCCTCGACGCCAGCGACGAGCTGCTCGATGGCAAGGGGTTGGTCGCCGCTGGGCGTGAAGTCGGAGACGAGCTGGAAGGGGTTGGCGGCGCGTGCCTTCATGCGTCGGCGGCCGCGGCTCCGGCGAGCGCCTCGGGGTCGGCGGCGATGTCCCAGGTGGTGCCGTTGATGCCGTCCATCAGATCTACGCGGCGGGCGCTGAGTTCGACGCGGATGGCATCGGCGTCAGCCCATGCCTTTGCGGCGCGTGCCTCGGCCCTCGCTGCAATGCGCTCCTCAATCCAGGCAGGCTCGAGTCCGAGTTTGCTGATGAGCTGTGTGCGGATCTCGTCGAGCGTCTGGGCGGAATCGGCGGCGAGCAGGCCGAAGATGTCGGCAAAGACGTCGAAGAATTGGGCAAGTGCCGTGATGCGCGCGACGGAGGCAGGGAGCTTGGCGCGTTTCTTATCGGCTAGGAGGTCGTTGGTGGTGCGCGCAGCCTCGTGGAGGATTGCGAGCGCAACCGGAGTGTTGAAGTCGTCGTCCATGGCCTCGTAGAGCCGTCCGCGGAAGTCGGTGACGGTGGCAGGATCGGCCTCCGCAGCGGCCTCCGCGGCGAGGTGGGCAGTGAGCGCGGTGCGGGCCTTGTGGACGTAGCGGACGCGCTCGCGGGCAGCGTCGAGGTTGCTCTGCGAGTAGTTGACGGTCTTGCGGTAGTGGGCGCTCAGAAAGAAGCAGCGGATGGTCTCAGGGTGATGCTGCTTGAGCACGTCTCGGAGGGTCCAGAAGTTGTCGAGTGACTTGGACATCTTCTCGCCGTCGATGTTGAGCATCGCGGAGTGCATCCAGTAGTTCACGTAGGGCTTGCCTGATGCGCCTTCCGACTGTGCGATCTCGTTCTCGTGGTGTGGGAACTGGAGGTCGGAGCCGCCGCCGTGGATGTCGAAGGTAACGCCGAGATACTTCATGCTCATCGCGGAGCACTCGATGTGCCAGCCGGGCCGGCCGTCGCCCCAGGGGCTCGGCCAGCTCGGTTCTCCGGGCTTTGCAGCCTTCCAGAGCGCGAAGTCGAAGGGGTTGCGCTTGCGGTCGTCGATCGCGACCCGCTCGCCGGCCCGCATGTCATCGAGTTTGCGGTGGGCCAGCTTGCCGTAATCGGGGAAGCTGTCGACTGCGTAGTAGACATCGCCGTCTACGGGGTAGGCGTGGTCGCGGTCGATGAGTGTCTCGATCAGACTGATGATCTCGGGGATGGTGCCGGTGACGCGCGGAGCGACATCGGGGGCGATGAGGCCAAGCAGGGCGGTGTCTGCATCGAGCGCATCGATGAAGCGCTCGGCGAGCGCTGCGGGGTCTTCCCCCCGCTCGTTGGCGCGGCGGATAATCTTGTCGTCGATGTCGGTGTGGTTGCGGATGAAGTCGACCTTCCACCCGCGATGTCGCAGGTAGCGGACGACGGTATCGAAGGTCATGAAGGTGCGGCCGTGGCCGATGTGCGCGAGGTCGTAGACCGTGACGCCGCAGACATAGAGTTTCACCTGCCCCGGCTCGATGGGTTCAAAGGGGCGCTTTGTGGCTGAGAGGGTATCGAAGAGCTGGAAGGTATGCGTGGTCATGGTCGCGTTCTCTGCCTCTGCGAGGGCCGGCGAGATGCCTACCGCGCAGGGTTCGGGCCCGTCAAGGAGGGGTCGGCGCTGGCAGCGTGTGTTGCAGAGGAGCGCCGGATGATGGTAGATGGCGCTTTCCGAAGCTTTGTCGGGGGAGAACATGCTGAAGTTGTTCCTTGTTGATGGCGAGCAGAATCGTACCGTTGTTCCCCTTCTCCGTTCCGAGATCACGATCGGTCGCGGTGAGGGCAACACCATCCGCCTGACCGACCAGAATATCTCGCGCTCTCATGCACGCTTGGTGCGCACAGCGAGTGGTTACACGCTGGAGGACCTCTCGCGGTACGGCATCGAGGGGCCGAAGGGCCAGGTTCATGGCACGAGCAATGTCGCTTCCGGCGAGACCTACCGCCTCGGCGACTACCTGCTGGAGTTTAAGGAGGAGCGTGCCTCTATGCCTCTTCCTGCAGCTCGTCCCCGCCCCGCGCTGCCGACGGCTGCTCCGGCGCCCGCGTTTGCGTCGACCGAATCCGCGCCCGTCGCTTCGAGCCTGATGCCGCCCGGCACGGGTACGGCCGTCTTCCTCGCGGATGACATCGACAACGCGCTTTCTGCGCTCGACACCAAGCCCTCCGCGGCCTCCGTGGCAGCTTCGACGCCGCCGGAGTCGGGTAGTTCTACCGCGGGCTCTCTGGCGGTTGAGCCGGAGCCGTCGGTCGAACGACCGAGCAGCGTCGTGTTGGCAGCTCAGCCGCCCTCTGCGCCGTCTGCCACCGCGCCATCCACGGTGGCCATGGCCGCGCCGTCATCGGCCTCTGATGAGGTTGCGACCGAGCCGGCGAGGAGCACGATGACGCTTCGGCCGACGTCGGTCCAAGCCATGAAACTGGTGGGTCAGACGGCGCCGTTTGGTGGCGCGGAGTTACAGCTCACGCTGCCGCGGATGGTGATTGGCAGCGGTCCTTCGTGCGATGTTGTGCTGGAGCACCCCGGCATCGCGCCGGAGCACCTCGCACTGCGCTACGACGGGACCTCCTGGTGGGTGGACGCGTTGTCCGGCCAGGTCCGCGTGGATGGCGACCTCACTCCGACGACCAAACTCTGGAAGGGCGCTGTCATCACGCTCGGCGGGCTGGACTTCCGGTTTGCCGACCCGCTCGAGCGTCAGTCTGTGCGTCTTGCGCCGGTCGCGGCGACGGCATCTGCGCCCGCTCCAGCCGCGGCCGCTGCCTCTTGGTTGCCCGCGCCAGCGCGGGATCTGGACAGCGAGTTTGACCAAGCGATCTTGAATCGCGGGAAGCGTAACCAGAAGATCGGCATCGGCGTGGGTGTTGCTCTGGCGCTTGGCATTGTTGGGCTGCTCGCAGCTGGCGGAAAGGATGAACCTGGTTCGAGCGCCGGCTCCGGGTCTGCTGCGGCGGAGGTTGCGGCAGTTGCCCCGGCGCCTGCGGTCGCAGCCGGGTCGGGTTCTGGCGCAGCGGCGTTGGCAGCCGGGTCGGGCTCTGGAACTGCTGTGGAGGTTGCTGCCGTTGTGCCTGATGCAGCTGCCAAGGCAGCCGCAGACGCAAAGGCAGCCGAAGAGGCCAAGGCGGCAGCCGATGCAAAGGCAGCCGCAGAGGCAAAGGCAGCGGCGGACTCCGTGGCGTTGGCGCGCACAGCTCAGGCGGCTCAGGGCGGCGCAGAGGCAAAGGCTGCTGCAGAAGCGGGCAGAGCCGCCAAGGCCGCAGCGGACCGTCAGGCAGCTGCAGATCGGAAGGCTGCTGCAGATGCAGCGAAAGAGGCACGCGCAGCAAAGGCAGCAGAGGCCGCTGCAGCGCGCGCCGCGCGGCAGCCCCCCAAGCAGGCCGCTCCCGCCCGCACTGCGGCTCCCGCGCCCACGCCCGCCCGCGCGGCTACGCCCGTCAAAGCAACGCCGCCCACACCCTTCCAGGAGGTTGCCCCAGCAGCGCCTGCGGCACCGACCGCTGCGTCACTCATCAGCGACGCCAAGCGCGCTGCGGTGCAGAACAACCGCAAAGATGCGGTGAAGTTCCTCGAGCAGGCCAGGCGCATCGACCCGAAGAACGCCGAGGTCAACCAGCTGCTCTTTTCGAACTACCGAGCGCTCGGAAACACCCTGCGTGCCAGCGAAGCCGTCAAGCGCTACCTTGCGCTCAAGCCCAATGACTCTCATCGTGCAGACTACGAGAAATGGCTTGAACAGAACGCCACTCCTTGAGGGCGTGCGAGGTTTTCCATCGCTGACATCGTCGCAGGCAATCTGACCGGTCTCAAGACCAGTCACAAGAAGGCGCTCGAGAAGTTCGCTTCTCGTCGCATGAAGGCTGATCAGCTCGTCTCACCGGAGGTGGCTGCCGCGCTGGCGCAGATCTGTGCTGAGACGCGCCGGACGGTGGGACTGCTCATCGATCGGCGGGGCAATGTGGAGCATGTGGTGGTGGGCGACATCAGCCGCCTCTACCTGCCCGACATCGGCCGTTCGCGCTCCAGCGGCCGCCTCCGCGGCATCCGGCTCGTGCGCGCCTGTCTCGGCGATGGCGAGTTGTCGCGCGACGACCTGACCGACCTCTCGAAGCTCAATCTCGATGCCGTTGCGGTCATCGGCACCACGCCGAATGGTCATTCCGGCCCGGTATCCTGGGCCCATGTGCTGCCGCCGAACGCCAAGCACGAGCTCTGGCAGCAGCACCGCGTGGGGCATGCCAACCAGCTCCAGGAGGGTTTCGGCGAGTTCCTGAGCGTCCTGGAGACGGAGCTCGATCTCAAGCGGGAGAAGGGCAAGGAGGTGCGCGAAAACAGCGCCTTCCTTGTCTACGTGAAGACGCGTGACGAGAAGCAGTCGGAGGCCCATGTGCTGGAGCTGCACGAGCTCTGCCGCACTGCCGGGATTGAGGTCGTGGAGACCTTCGTTCAGTCGCGCGCGCAGCTCGACCCCAAGCTGGGGCTGGGCAAGGGCGCGCTCGAAGAGGTGGAACTCCGCTGCCTTCAGGCGGGTGCTGAAATACTCATCTTTGGGCAGGAGCTGACGCCGGCGCAGAACCGCGGCATCAGCGAGTCGACGCAGCTCAAGGTCATCGACCGGACGCAGCTCATCCTCGACATCTTCGCGCAGCGCGCTCAGAGCCGCGTGGGCAAGATCCAGGTTGAGTTGGCGCAGTTGTCCTATCGACTGCCGCGGCTTTCTGGTCGTGGCACATCGATGAGTCGGCTTGCCGGTGGCATCGGAGGTCGCGGCCCCGGCGAGACGAAGCTCGAGGTCGACCGGCGTCGCGCCCGTGACCGCATCCGTCAGCTCGAAAAGGAGGTGGAGCGCTTGGGCGGATCCCGCGAGCTGCTCCGCAAGAACCGGCGCAACCAGGGCGTGCCTGTTGTGGGCATCATCGGTTACACGAACGCCGGCAAATCGACCCTGCTGAACGGCCTGACAAAGTCGGAGGTACTGGCCGAAGACAAGCTGTTTGCGACGCTCGATCCGACTTCGCGGCGCCTCCGCTTCCCGAAGGACCGCGAGCTCATCCTGACCGACACGGTCGGCTTCATCCGCGACCTACCGAGGGAGCTGATGGAGGCATTCCGCGCCACGCTCGAGGAGATGGCCGACGCCGATCTGCTGCTCCATGTCATCGATGCCTCCGACCCGGCTCGCATCAACCAGATGCGCTCAACAGAGAAGATTCTTGGTGAGTTGGGGCTGTCGGAGACGCCGCGGATTCGGGTCTGGAACAAGATCGACCGGCTCGATCCCGACGAGCGCATTGCGCTGCTTTCGGAGTTCGACGGCATCTGCATCTCGGCGCTCGATCGCGCGTCGAGTCGCCCTCTGATCGAGGAGCTCGACCGGTGGCTGCTCGCGCATGGCCATGCGGGCTCGGTGCCGCCGACGAGCGACGCGATCGATGGGCTCGATGCCTACGATCCTGCCCAGCTGCTCGAGCTCGGCATGGTGGGCGTGAGCCACGACGGGACCATCCCTCCCGGCCCGACAATCCACTGAGATGGTGAGCCGTCTGATGCGGATCTGTTTGGCGTTTGTTGTCGCGGCGGGGGTGGCAGGCTGCTCCACGGGCGGCGTGGCTGCTCCGGCTGTGGAGGAGGCTGCTCCGACTGGACCGGCGGACGGAGCGCGCCTCTTCCAGCGGCGCTGCGCGGTCTGTCATGGCCCGACCGGAGAGGGGCAGGAGATGGCGTTTGGCGCCCGCTCCGCCAACCTCACCGATGCGTCGTTGCAGGCGCGCGTTACAGAGGCTGCGCTGCTGCAGGTGATGCGGAACGGCATCGGCAGGATGCCCGCTGTGACAGGCCTGCGGGAGGATGAGGCGAAGGCCATCGCGGCCTATGTACGGAGCATCAGGAAACCATGAAGTCGGAGCTCCGCAAACAGCTCGCTGAGGTGCGCGAAGACCGCACCGTCGCAGCGGCCCGGTACCCGCTGGAGCAGCTCCTGCAGGCAGCGAAGCAGGGGCGTCGCGTTGCCATCACGCAGGCCAAGGGTGGCTACCTCTCCTATGTGCTGGCCGACCTTCTCCGCCATCGGCAGGGGCCGCTGGTGGTGGTGGTGCCGACGGCGCAGGCTGCGCGTCAGGTGCAGGCCTCGCTTGAGCTCTTTCTGCCGCAGACCGGCTGGGAGGTCTCGCAGTTTCCGGTTCCGGAGAGCTCGCCCTATGCAGAGATGAGCCCCGACCGTGCGAGCCTCTGCAGCCGCATGCGGCTCGGCTGGGAGCTTGGCGAACTTCGGAGCGGTCAGGTGCTCGTGGTGCCGTTGCTCGGTTGGGTTCGAAAGACGACACCGGCGGCGATGGTTCGAGCAGCTTCGGTGACCTTCGCGATCCGTGAGCGGCTCGACGGTCCGGCCGTTGCGGAACAGCTCCGAGCAGCGGGCTACCAGTCGACCTCGGTAGTCGAGGATCCGGGCACCTTCAGTCTTCGTGGCGGGCTGCTCGATGTCTTCTCGCCCGCCTACGAGAAGCCCTTCCGGGTGGATCTCTTCGGTGACCAGATTGAGTCCATCCGCTGGTTCGATCCGGAGTCGCAGCGGAGCGCTGGGATTGTGGAGCGTGCCATCGCGATTCCGACCCGCGAGGAGCTGCTGACCGAGGAGGGGCTGGAGATTTCGCGGCGCCGGTTGCGTGCGCTTGCCGACCGTCTGGGCACGCCGTCGAACAAGGTCTCGGCGCTGCTGCGCGAGCTGGAGCGCAAGGAGCGATACTTCGGCATCGAGACGATTCAGCCGGCCTTCGCGGAGGCGCTCGAGCCGCTGGCATCGCGGATTCCAAAGGAGGCCACCGTGGTGCTGGTCGACCCCACAGACCTCTTCCTCGAACATGCGCGGATGATGGAGGCGCGGGAGCGGGAGTGGGCTCGAGAGCGCGAGCAGGGCAGCATCGTCTTCGAGCCCTCCGAGTATTTCTTGAGCAGCGAGGAGCTCATCGAGAGCTTCAGCGCGGGCGGATTTCAGATCGAGGTGGGCGCACGCGACGCCTCGCTCACGACCGCTGAAGAGCTCGCCTTCCCCTGCCTCGATGTGCATGAGGTGGAGCGGGCGCGGAAGGCACGCGGCAACGATGAAGGGGCCATCGCAGCTGCGCTGACGGTGGTGGACAGCTGGCGCGACCGGGTGGGCCGCGTGGTGGTTGTCTGCTCGTCGCGGTCGACCGCGACACGGGTGGCCGAGGTGCTTCGGAGCCAGAAGCGCGAGGTGCAGACGCTGGCCTCGAGCGATGCCCTGTTCGAAGTTCAGTTTCCGCCCGCCACCCATCTCGAGGTGCTGGTTGGAGACGCGCTGGAGGGGTTCGTTGCGCCCTCGCGCGCGCTCGCAGTCATCACGGAGCGCGAGCTGCTCGGCAAGGCGATGCGCCGCTCCGGGCGCGAGCAGATGCATGAGGCCACTGCGGTCGCCTCGTTCAAGGAGCTCGAGGTAGGCGACCTGGTGGTCCATGTGGACTTCGGTGTCGCCAAGTATGCGGGCCTGACGCGGCTCTCGGTCGGCGACATCGAGAACGACTTCCTGACGCTGGAGTTCGCCGACGGTGATCGCATCCACATCCCCGTCTATCGGCTCTCGAAGGTACAGCGCTACACGGGCTCTTCGACCTTCACCCGTCTCGACCGCCTCTCCGGCTCCACCTGGGAGCGGACCAAGGGACGCATCAAGGCTGCGCTGGCAGATGTCGCCGAAGAGTTGATCCGGCTCTACGCGGAGCGGGCGACCCGCGAGGGGTTCGCCTTCTCTGCGCCCGATGCGATGTACCACGAGTTTGAGGCCTCGTTCCCCTACGAGGAGACGCCGCACCAGGCGCGGGCCATCGACGATGTGCTCTCCGACATGCAGTCCAACAAGCCGATGGACCGGCTGCTCTGCGGCGATGTTGGCTTCGGCAAGACCGAGGTGGCAATCCGTGCCGCCTACAAGGCGGTCTGCGATGGCAAGCAGGTGGCGATCCTGGTCCCGACGACCGTGCTCTGCGAGCAGCACCTCAACACCTTCCGCCGGCGGCTCAGCGAGACGGGAGCCCGCATCGAGGCGCTCTCACGGTTCCGGACGCCGCAGGAGGTGAAGGCCATTCTCGCGGCGACTGCGGAGGGCAAGGTCGACATCGTTATCGGCACCCACCGGCTCATCTCGAAGGATGTGGAGATCCCCAACCTGGCGCTGCTGATCATCGACGAGGAGCAGCGATTTGGCGTGCAGCACAAGGAGCGGCTCAAGCAGCTCCGCACCAGTGTGGATGTGCTGACGATGACAGCCACGCCCATCCCGCGCACGCTCGAGATGTCGCTGCTCGGCATCCGCGACCTCTCGATCATCACCACGCCCCCGCCCGGCAGGCTGTCCGTGCGGACCCATCTGGCACGGTTCCGCGACTCGGTGGTGCGTGAGGGCATTGAGCAGGAGCTGGCGCGTGGCGGCCAAGTCTTCTTCGTGCACAACCGGGTCGATACGATCTACGGGCTGGCCGACGAGATCCGTCGGATGGTGCCAGAGGCGCGGGTCGGAGTGGGCCACGCACAGATGAAGGATGATGAGCTGGAGAAGGTGATGATGGACTTCATCGCGCACCGCATCGATGTGCTCATCTCCACGACCATCGTCGAGTCGGGCATCGACATCTCCACAGCCAACACCATGTTCATCAACCATGCCGACAAGTTCGGCCTGGCGCAGCTCTACCAGCTCCGCGGACGGGTAGGGCGGGGCAGCGATCGCGCCTACTGCTACCTCCTTGTTGCCGATCCGGGCCGCTTGCCGCCCGACTCCAAGCGACGGCTCGAGGTGCTCATGGAGCACTCTGAGCTTGGCTCGGGCATGGCGGTCGCGCAGCACGACCTCGATATGCGCGGGGCTGGCAACATCCTCGGCGACGACCAGAACGGCCACATCGAGGCCATCGGCTTCGAACTCTACAGCGAGCTCCTGGCGGAGGCTGTTGGCGAGCTGTCGGGCGAGCCGGCGCACAAGGCGGTGGAGCCGGAGGTGAAGATCCCCGTCGCCGCCTTCGTGCCCGAGGACTACGTGGAAGACATCGGCCAGCGGCTCAGTTTCTACAAGCGGCTCAGTCTTGCTCCCGATTCTGCCACGGTTTACGATGTCATGGACGAGATGCAGGACCGCTACGGCCCGGTGCCCGTCAATGTCGAGCACCTGCGTGACCTCGTTCTTGTGAAGCTCATCATGAAGCAGATCGTGGCGAAGCAAATTGAGGTTGGGCCCAAGGCGATTGTCGTGGAGTTGCTCCCCGAGACCACGCTCTCGCCGGACAAGGTGATGGCGCTCATCGCCTCTACGCGCGGTCAGTATGAGGTTCGACCGGGCCTCATCCTGGTGCGCAAGCTGCAGGGTCGTGAGAGCGTCAACCTGATGGAGACGGCGCTGCTCATCTCTCGGGAGGTTGCGCGATGCGCACGCGACGCCTCGTAGTGCTGCTGCCGCTGCTGCTGGCCTCATGCGCGCCTGAGCGTGCACCTGGGGAGGCGGGCGAGCGGGCTGTGGCCGGCGCGCCGTCGAAGGTGGAGACCGCCGAGCCGCTGGAGGAGGATTTGCCGCTGCTCGAGGTGAATGGGCGGACCATCGGCTCGCGCGAGCTCGAGGTGCGAAGCCAGCTGCTCTCGCAGACGGCGGCGCTCCGCATGGGTGAGCCGAGCCAGCGATCCTCGCTGCTGCGGAGCATGCTTCAGGTGGAGCTCATGGCGAATGCGGCGACCGCATCCGGCCTCGCGGGTAACTACGAAGAGCGGCTGCTGCTCCGGCTGCTGCCCGCGGACTGGCAACTCCGTCGTGTGGGTATGGATGCAGTGGGTGAGCAGCGGATCTCGGAGGCCGCAGTGCGTGCAGCCTTCGACGGCTCGGGTGATGTCGGCGCGGAACTCCGCGAGGCAAGAATCATCGTCCTGCCGACCGCCGAAGCGGCCGCCTCCGCAAGGGCAGAGCTGGTGCGGCTTCGTCGCGAGAGTTCGAAGCTGGACGAGGAGATTTTTGTCGAGGTCTGTCGCGCGCGGTCGATCGATCCTGCAGCGGAGGCGACCGACTGTGCGACCGGCCCTGTTGCCCGCACTTCCGATGGCTCGACGACGAACGCGGCGCTCAGCGAGGCGCTCTTTGCGCTGCCGAAGTCGGGGCGTGTTTCGCCCATCTTTCGTACCGCGCGTGGGTGGGAGATGGTGCAGCTGATTCGCGTCATCTCGCCCCTGTCGGGCGGACTCGACGCGGCCCGTCCGATTGTGGTGGAGCGGGCGGTCCGAGATGGCCGCGCGGAGGCCTCGGCACGCTGGCTTTCGGAGCTGGCGGCGCGCCAGCCGGCGCAGGTGGATGCGGCGGCGGTATCGGCGCTCACCAGGGCTCGAACGGCGCTTGCCAAGGAGCCTGCCGCAGGTTCCGTGGTTGCGCGGCGGTACGAGGCTGCAGGCCTGGCCGAAGGCCCGCGGGGTGTGCTGACGCCGCTGGAGTTGACGGCAGACGAGAAAGACTTGAAGGCACCGTTCGCTAACCCTGCAGCATCTCCTGCTGCGTGGGATGGCTCCGGAAGTGGTGGAGAGTGACGATGCGCTTGGCTGGGTGGTATCTGACAGTACTTGTGACGCTTGCGTTGCCCGTGGCGGCCCGCGCAGACATCATCGACCGCATCGTCGCCAAGGTGGGCAACCAGATCGTGACGCAGAGCGATGTGGCGCGCACGCTGCCGCTCTTTGTGCAGATGGAGGCGGTCGATCGGCGCCGGCTGCAGACGCCCGAGGGGCGCAGCGCCGTAGCCGGCGAGGTGCTTGTTACCCTCGTGGACAACCAGGTGCTTGCAGAGCAGGCCAAGCGGCTCGGCGTCTCTGTGAGCGAAGAGGAGGTGCAGCAGCACATCGCCGAGCAGCGCACGCGCATGCGGCTCGAAGAGGAGGCCTTTGGTGCCGCGCTCGCCGAGCAGGGCATCACCCTCGAAGACTTCGCCGACTATGTGCGTGCACAGCTGCTGCGTGTGAGGCTCATCCAGTCGGAGGTTCTTCCGCGCATCGCTGTGGGCGACGGCGAGGTAGATGCCATGCTCACGCGGCTCTATCCGAACGGGCTGGTGGAGACCTGGATGACGACGAGTCACATCTTCGTCTCGCTCCCGCCCGATGCGCCGGCTCCTGACCTGGCTGCGGCGGAGGTGCGCATCGATGCGTTGGAGCAGCGGCTGAAGGCGGGCGCCTCGTTCGAGAGCCTCGCAGCCGAGACGAATGTGGATGCAACGGCGCGGACGGGAGGTCGCGTGGGCCGGTTCGACATCGGCTCGCTCGATCCGAACTACGAGGCGGCGGCGCAGCGACTCAAGCCGACCGAGGTTTCCGGCCCCGTCCGTTCGCAGTTCGGCATCCACCTCATTCGGCTCGAGGCGATCGAGCAGAAGCCCTTCGACGACCTCGAGACTGTGCGCGACAGGGCGCGGATGGCCGTGCGTGGCGAGAAGATCGAGGCCGAGGAGAAGCTCTATGTGGCGGAACTGCGGAAGAAGGTCTTCGTGGAGATCCGCGAGCTCGGCCGGGTTGACTAGCCGATGACCAAGCCGCTCGGCCTGACGATGGGCGACGGCGCGGGGTTGGGCCCCGAGCTGCTCCTGCGCTCCTACCGTGCGCTCAGCGAGGCGGGACCGCTGGTGGTGTTCGGGTCGGTGATGGCGCTGCAGGCCGCGCTTGCCTCGCTGCGGTCGCGGGGGGTTCTGGATCTCGTAGACGGGGTTGTGGCTGTCGCGACGCCGGACGAGGCGGTCTCTGTTCCGTCGTCGTTGATGGCTGTCATCGACTGCCTTCGGCTGCCAGCCTCTCTCTTTGCCAGCGACTATCCGTGGGGGAGGGCAGTTCCGGACTTCGGGACGCTCCAGCATGCGGCGCTCAAGCGGGCCACAGAGAGCGCGCTACGGGGGGAGATCTCCTCCGTGGTAACCCTTCCATGGCACAAGGCGCTGCTCGGCCTCTGCGGGCTCCCTGTGACGGGCCACACGGAGTGTCTCGAGGCGTGGGCAGCGTCCGGGCCCGTTACGATGCTCCTGGCCGGTCCGTCGCTCCGTGTAGGGCTGGTTACGGCCCACATGCCGCTGCGTGCGGTGGCCAAGGCGGTCACCGAGGAGCGTGTGGTGGCGGCCGGCCGGTCGCTGCACGACGGACTGGTTCGCGACTTCGGGATTGCTTCGCCGCGCATCGCTGTCTGCGGTCTGAATCCACACGCGGGCGAGGCGGGCGAGTTGGGCGATGAGGAGGAGCGTGTGATCGCGCCGGCCCTCGCACAGCTGCGCGCGCAGGGCATCGATGTCACCGGCCCCTTCGCAGCAGATACGCTGTTCCCGCGCGTCGTCTCGGGTCGCCAGCCTGCCGATGCAGTACTGGCGATGTACCACGACCAGGGGCTTGCGCCGCTGAAGGCGGTCAGCTTTGGGGCTGCGGCCAACATCACGCTGGGGCTGCACATTGTGCGGACCAGCGTGGACCACGGAACGGCCTACGACATCGCCGGCCGCGGTGAAGGATCAGCGGCCAGTCTGATGGTAGCGGCAGAGGTGGCGCGAGCGATGGCCTCGCGCAGGGCGCCTTAGGCGACCTTGCCGAGGATCATGAAGGCGATCACGAGCGCGTAAATCACGAGCGACTCGATAAGCGCCAGGCCGAGGATCATCGGCGTGAAGAGCTTGTCCGAGGCGCTGGGGTTGCGGGCGATGCCCTCAAGCGCGGCAGCAGCGGCACGGCCCTGACCGACAGCACCACCGGCAGCGGCGATACCAATGGCGAGACCGGCGCCGACGAGGGCGGTGGCACCGGCATCACCCTCAAGCTGTGCGGCGTTGGCGGCCGACGCGAGGAAGGTGGTGGCAAGGAAGGAGGCGGTGACCAGGAAAGACTTGCGGCTCATAGGAGGGACTCCTCTCAAGGGTTACATTGGGCCGAGGCCCAGCTTAGAAACAGGGTTGGTGGGGCAGACGGAAGACCGCCCGCGCGCCCCTTAGTGGGCTTCTTCTGAATGTTCAATCGCCAAGAAGATGTAGACCATCGAGAGCAGGCAGAAGACGAGCGTCTGTACGACGCAGACCAGGGTTCCGAGGATGAGAAACGGAACCGTGAAGTAGGCAAGGCCCAGGAAGATCGCGAGCACCTTATGGTCGCCTGTCATGTTGCCCATGAGGCGGAGCGACAGCGAGAGGGGACGTGCCAGATGGGAGATAATCTCAATGGGAAGCATGATGGGGGCGAGCCAGGGCACGCCGCCGATCTTCGGTCCTAGGAAGTGAGCGAGGTGGTGTATGCCGTTCTCCTTCAGCCCGTAGATGTGGGTCGCGAAAAAGATGACCATCGCCGGTCCGATGGTGATGTTGAGGTTGTCGGTCGCGGGGGCAAAGCCGGGGACGAGGCCGAGGAGGTTGTTGAAGAGGATGTAGAGGGCGCAGGTACCGATGATGGGCATGAAGCGGATGGCCCGCTCCCGCGTGCCGAGGACCTGCTCCGACATGTTCAGGATCGCATCGAGGATGGACTCGAGCAGGTTGGCGACGGTGAACTTCCCATCGGGGACCACACCATCGTCTGCGCTTGCCCAGCGGGAGCGCGCCACCATGCCGATACCGAGGATGATCAGGGTGGAGAACAGCACCAACGTGAGGTGGGTGATGTGCTTGACCGGCTCACCGTCGATGTAGGTGTAGTAGAGGCTCTTCCCGATCATCTCCTGGAGATGGGTGTAGCCGGGCAGGAGGTCGAACCAGGTAAAATCGGACGCGAGGAGATTCATCCGACACGCTCATTTGCAGGGGCCGCGGGCTGCTCGGGGGAGACAGGCGCCGCAGCGGCGGATTGAAGAGAGACGAAGAGACCGGCAGCCACGACCGCGGTCAGCCCAGTGACGAGCGCCAACGCGTTTAGATGGAGAACGGCGATAAGTAAAAAGAGAATCAACGCGTAGGCGCCGAATTTGAGTCCGAGGAGCAGCGCCCAGGGGCGGGTGTCGCCCCCGGCCTGCGCCAAGAAGACGTTTTTTAACAGGTGGCGGAGGGCGCGGAAGTTGCCCAACCCGAGCAGCCCGCCGGCGCCAGCGGAGACGGAATCCATGGCAGAGCCCCAGTACCACCAGCCGGCGACCCCGAGCGCGGCGAGGGAGAGCGCGATGCGCTCAACCCTCTGGAGGAGTTGGTCGTTCATGGGAATGGACTTGGGTGGAGAGTTTGCCGAGCAGGTAGAGGTCGCGGAAGGCCGCCGCTGCGCCGAAGAGGAGTCCTACCAATCCTCCCCAAGGCGAGAAGTCCCACCGCTGCTCGGCCCAGTGACCGAGCCACCAGCCGAGGCCGATGGAGACGGAGAACTGAATGCCGATGGCGGTTGCTCGGGCAGCGAGCCGGCGAAGTTGCGCCTTCTGGCTCGCGGATTGCTCCGGCGGAGGAGGGTTCGTCTGGGGTGATTGCGGGTCCATTCAGCACGGGCCTTTTCGGGTTCCCGAACTCGCTGCGCGGCTACCAGAGGAGGCAGGGAGCGTCAACGCAAAGCCGTGAAGGCGGCCGCTGCGGCGGCCAGCGTCTCTTCGACGAGTTCGTCGCTGTGCTGCGAGCCGATGAAGGCCGCCTCGAAGGCGCTCGGCGCGAGGTAGAAGCCCCTGTCCAGCATCTGGTGGAAGAATCGGCCGAAGAGCGCTGCGTCGGCCCGCTTCGCACCAGCGTAGTCGGTGACGGGTTCGTTGGTGAAGAAGATCGAGAACATGCCGCCCACCGACTGGGCCGTGGCGGGGAAGCCTGCCGCGTGCGCCCTTTCGACGAGGCCTGAGGCAAGGTGGGCGCTCCGGCGCGACAGGTCGGCGTAGAGGCTCGGCATGCCTTTCAGCAGCTCAAGCGTGGTGATGCCGGCAGCCATGGCCAGCGGGTTCCCGCTGAGCGTGCCAGCCTGGTAGATGTCGCCTGCTGGTGCGATGCGGGCCATGATGTCGGCCCGTCCGCCGTAGGCTGCAGCCGGGAGCCCGCCACCGACGATCTTGCCGAGCGTCGTGAGGTCCGGGCTGACGCCGTAGTGGGCCTGGGCGCCGCCGAGGGCAACGCGGAAGCCGGTCATGACCTCGTCGAAGATGAGGATGGTGCCATGCTGCGTGCAGAGGGCGCGGAGCCCTTCGAGGAAGCCTGGCTGCGGGAGGATGCAGCCCATGTTGCCGGCCACTGGCTCGACAATGACTGCCGCGATCTCGCCGACGAACCGGTGGAACAGCTCGGCCGTCGCATCGAGGTCGTTGAAGGGCGCGGTGAGCGTCTGCAGCGCGACCTCGGGGAGCACGCCCGGCGTGGCCGGGATGCCGAGCGTGGCGACGCCTGAGCCGGCATCGACGAGCAGGCTGTCGCCGTGACCGTGGTAGTTGCCCGAGAACTTGAGCAGTTTGGGGCGGCCCGTAAAGCCCCGGGCGAGGCGAATGGCCGACAGCGTGGCCTCGGTGCCCGAGCTCACCATGCGGACCATCTCCATGGAGGGGACGAGCTCGCGGATGAGGCGGGCCATGTCGCTCTCGCGCGCCGTCGGGCAGCCGAAGGAGGTGCCGTCTGCGGCGGTTCGCTGGATGGCCTCGAGCACCTCAGGCCGTGCGTGGCCAAGGATCATCGGACCCCAAGAGCCGATGAAGTCGAGGTAGCGGTTGCCATCCTCGTCTTCGATGTAGGGACCGTAGGCGCGCCGCACGAAGAATGGGGTCCCGCCCACGCCACGGAAGGCGCGGACAGGGCTGTTCACGCCGCCGGGAATGAGCCCTTTGGCCTCCTCGAAGAGGGCTTCAGAGCGGGCTCTGTTCACGCCTCGCCCTCGTCGGACTCCGTTGTGTTCTCGGCCGTGCTGTCTGGCGTGATGGCCTCCAGATCGGCGCCCGTCTGGGTCTCTTCGTCGGCCAGCGCGTCGGTCTCTTCCGTCTCGCGCTCGGCGAAGACGGCGAGGCTGACCAGCTTCTCCTTCTTGTCGAGCGAGATGAGCTTGACGCCCTTGGCGGCGCGGCCGGAGACGTTGATGTCGGAGATGGGCGAGCGGATCATCTGCCCGCCATCGGTGATGAGGATGAGTTGCTCGTCGGAGGCGACGAGGCGGCAGCCGATGAGCTTGCCGTTGCGCGCGCCGGTATCGATGGTCCGAATGCCCTTTCCGCCGCGTCCCTGGGTGCGGTAGATGCTGAGCGGCGACCGCTTGCCGAAGCCACTCTCGGTGACCGAGAGGATGGTGGGGAGCGAGGTGGTCTTGCTGTACTCGTCGCCCGACTCTTCGGTGCCCGCGAGCTCCTCGCCGGCCTCTTCGAGGACGGTCTCCTCTTCGACAATTGCGGTCTCTTCGGCCGCGTCGTCGTCTGCGCCGCTCTCCTCGATGACGCCGCCTGTGGCGAGCACGTCGGCGCGGGGGATGACGAGCAGGGAGACCAGCTCGTCATCTTCGCGGAACTTCATGCCGATGACGCCGCTGGTGTTACGGCCTGTGCCACGGACGCGCGCCTCGCTGAAGCGGACCGACTGGCCCGACGAGGAGGCGAGGAAGATGTGGTCACCAGGCTCGCAGAGGCGTGCGGTGATGAGCTGGTCGTCTTCACGGATGGCGACGCCGATGAGGCCGCCGGAGTGGATGTTCTGGTAGGCGCTGAGGCGCGTCTTCTTGATCTGACCGCCGAGGGTGCCGGTCATGATGAACTTGCCGTGGTCGAAGTCGCGGAAGGGGACGACCGCGGCCACCTTCTCACCGGGCTTGAGCGGCACCATGTTGACGATGGGCTTGCCGCGCGTGGTGCGGCCGCCGGCCGGGATCTCCCAGACCTTGAGAGGATAGCACCAGCCGGAGGTTCCGAAGACGAGCAGCGAGGAGTGGGTCGTGGTGACCCAGACATCCTCGATGAAGTCCTCCTGCTTGGTCTCCATGCCCTTGAGCCCCTTCCCGCCCCGCTTCTGCGTGCGGTACTCGGCGATGTTGGTGCGCTTGATGTAGCCCGTGTGGGTGAGGGTGAGCACCTCGTCCTCGTTGGCGATAAAGTCCTCGATGGAGAACTCGCCCGAGAAGGGGATGATCTTGGTGCGGCGCCCCTCCTGGTTGTTGTCGAGGATGGCGACGAGCTCGCCGCGGATGACGGACAGGAGCTCCTGTTCGCCGCCAAGGATGAGCTGGAGGCGCGAGACGATCAGGTCGAGGTTGTTGATCTCCTCTTCGAGCTTGTGGATCTCGAGGCCGGTGAGGCGCTGGAGACGGAGCTCGAGGATGGCGTCGGCCTGCAGCTTGTCGCAGTCGAGCAGCGCCATGAGGTTCTGGCCGGCGCTCTCGGGGTCGGCGCTCGCGCGGATGGTCTTGATGACCTCGTCAAGCATCTCGACGGCCTTGCGGAGGCCACGCAGGATGTGGAGGCGGCGCTCCGCCTGCGCGAGCTCGAACATGGAGCGGCGGGTAACGACGTCGCGCCGGAAGTCGATGAAGTGGACGAGGATGTCCTTGAGCGGCAGCACGCGCGGCTGGCCCGCGACGATGGCCAGGTTGTTGATGCTGAAGGTGGTCTCGAGCGCAGTCTTCTTGAAGAGCTGGTTGAGGATGACCTGTGCGTTGGCGTCGCGCCGGAGCTCGACGACCATGCGCATACCGGTGCGGTCAGACTCGTCGCGGAGGTCGGTGATGCCCTCGACAACCTTCTCACGGACGAGCTCGGCGAAGCGCTCGAGGAGCCGCGCCTTGTTCACCTGGAAGGGGAGCTCGGTGACGATGATGGAGTCTTTGCCCGTGCGCTCGTCGGTCTCGATGTCGGCCTTGGCGCGGATGCGGATGGAGCCCTTGCCGGTCTCGTAGGCCTGCCGGATGCCGTCGGTGCCGTAGATGTAGCCGGCGGTCGGGAAGTCGGGGCCGGTGACAAACTGCATGAGGCCGTCGAGGCCGATCTCGGGGTCGTCGATGACCGCGATGGTGGCGCGGAGCACCTCGGCAAGGTTGTGTGGCGGGATGCGCGTGGCCATGCCGACCGCGATGCCCTCGGAGCCGTTGACGATGAGGTTGGGGAAGCGGGCCGGCAGTACGGTCGGCTCCTGCTCGGCGCCGTCGTAGTTGTCGCGGAAGTCGACGGTGTCTTTCTCGATGTCGTTCATGAGCTCGCCGCAGATGCGAGCCATACGGACTTCGGTGTAACGCATGGCGGCCGGCGGGTCGCCGTCGACGGAGCCGAAGTTGCCCTGACCATCGATCAGCGGCACCCGCATCGAGAAGTCCTGCGCCATACGGACGAGGGCATCATAGACGGCCTGGTCGCCGTGCGGGTGATACTTACCGATGACGTCGCCGACGATACGGGCCGACTTCTTGTAGGCGCGGTTCCAGGTGTTGGACTGCTCGTGCATCGAGAAGAGGATGCGACGGTGGACGGGCTTGAGGCCGTCGCGGACATCGGGGAGCGCGCGGCCGATGATGACCGACATCGCGTAGTTCAGATAGGAGGTGCGCATCTCGTCTTCGATGCGAACCGGGAGCAGCGTGCCGATGTCGGTGTTAGGGGGCTGTGGGCCACTGCCCTGATTCTCGCCGGCCATGTCGGTTCCGTATGAAGGGGTTTTTCGCGGCTTGTAGAGCTGCTGTGACGGTGAGCATAGGCCGCCGGATCGGAACTTTCAACGCGCGCGTGCTACGCACACGCGTGCGAGCGACCACGGGTTGATTTTTGACCTGGGGGGTGGTGCAACCTAGCCAACTGGAAGGGATCTTCCGGAGGATACGATGATGTTGGACACGGGGCGCGCTGCGTCCGGTTGGGTTGGTCGATGGGGCGGGGGCGTTGCGGTGGCGGGAGGGCTCTGTCTGGCCGTGCCGGCACCGGTCGCAGCGGTCGAGGCGCCCCAGGTTGAAGCGATGACGGCGCAGAGCGTCCGACCGACCGGCTTTGGCGGCGCCTTTGTCGCCGGCGCGGCCGGCAACGGGGCGCTACGGAGCAACGCAGGCGGGCTCGATGCCGTCCACCTCTACGCGCTCGAGGCGACCTATGGTCGCGCCACCGAGGCTGGGCCGTCGGCCTGGGGCGTCTCGATTGTGGATTCTAAGACCAACCCCGCCTTCGCAGGCGGCGTGAGTTATTCGCGCGGCTCTGTGGGCGATGACACCACCGAAAAGCAGGATGACTACGCATCGCAACAGATCCGCCTCGGTCTCGGCCTGCCACTGGTCGAGGGGGCTCTGACGCTCGGTGTTACGGGGAGTTACACCACGCTCACCACCCCGAAGGTATCGGATGACCAGCCTGGCTCCGACCTCTCGTCCATCAGCGTCGATGCCGGCCTGCACGGCGTCCTGGGCAAGGTAGTGCTCATCGGTCTGACGGGTCGCAATCTCGCGGAGAGCGAGTCGCTGGGGCTCAAGCGTGAGGTCGCAGCGGGCCTTGGACTCATGTTCGGACCGCTCCTTGTGAGCGGCGCCTGGGAGGGCAGGCCGGAGCAGGGCGCCGATGGCGCGATGGCGAGCGGCTACGCAGCGGGCCTTGAGTTCGCCGTCGAGACCGTGCCGCTTCGGGTTGGCTTTCGGCAGGAGCCGGTGGGCGGCGGCCAGACGATTACGGGCGGTATCGGCTGGCGGAGCAGAGAGTCGGGGCTCGACCTCGCCTTCGAGCAGCCGCTTGCGAAGGATGCTGTCTCGTCCGTCTCCGTCTCGATGTCGATCTACCTCTAAGCGTTGCTCAGGGTTTGGGGATGGGCTTGAGATAGGCCTTGCCGTCCTTGACGACGACGTCGAAGCCGACCTCCTTGCCCGGGTGCTTCTCGCGCAGCGCATCGGCCTGCCTTGCCATGCTCTGGCGGAGCGAGTCGAAGCTGACGAGGCCGGCGCTGTCGCCAACCGAACGCTTGGCAGCAACCCACTTCTCGTAGACCTGTCGGTCGCGGATCTCCTCGGGCGACTGGCGGATCGGAGCGCCCACGGCGGGGCGGTCTGCACCGCCGAGCCGTGCGCGGAGGGCCTTGAGGGCTTCGGCCTTGCGGGCGACCTCCTCAGCCGACATGCCGCGGAGCGCTTCGGGTGGCGCAGCCTTGGGGAGGCGCGCAGCCTCTTCGCCGAAGGCCTCGCGCATAAAGTCGAGCGCGGCCTGTCCCTCGACCGTGACGGCGGGGGCTGGGGCGCTGTAGGTGGGGGCATCGCCCCGGTTGTTGGCGTCGTCTGGTGCCATCTCTCCTCGCGCGGTTCGGGCCGGTGCGCCGGCGGGTTGTCTGCTTTCGGCCAGGAGCTCCGCTCGGCGCTTGTTCTCGGCCTCGTTTGCCGCTCCATCGCCCAGGGTTTCTCGGATGACGCGGAGCTCGGCGACGTCGTGTGCGGAGAGTTCGCCGTGTTCGGTTCGAGCCTGCTCCCGCCGCTGCACCCGCTGTACATGGCGCTTGTAGGTGCCCTCTTCGATCTCGCGCTGGGTGCGTGCCCAGTAGGCCTTGTAGGAGCTGAACTTCTGCACGAGCGACTGGTACTTGAACTTGGAGGCTGCGCTCCGGATGCGCTCTTGGCCCAGCCTGTGGAAACCGATGACCACATCCTTCTGCAGGGTGTAGGGAGCCATCTTTTCGACGCCGAGGAAGAACTGCTCATAGATCACGCGGAGCCGGTCGAGCTTCTTGGAGAGGAGCTCGAGTTCGGCCTCGAGGGCCTCGGGCGTGAGGTCTGATTCGAGTTTGCTGGCCATCATCCATCCGTAGGTAGTGAGGTGATGTGTAGCGTGGAGGCGGGCGCTGACGCAAACATCGAGTTGCGACCGGCCTTGTCAGGGGCGCGCGGAGGCGGTTAGGGGGCGCGACACGCTCGTGGAGGACCGATGCCGACCGCCAATCATGTCTTCTACATTCCGCTGATGCTCGCGGTCGGGTTCGCTGCGGGTGCGGCGTGGGGCCGGAGCGCATTGCGTTCTGAGCTGGCGGCGGCGGAACGTCGCAAGCGCCGCGAGGCTGCGATTGCGCGGGGCGAGTCGCCCGAGAGCTAGGACTCGAACTCTTCGAAGTCCTCGAAATCGGCCGGCCCTTCGTCTTCGAAGTCGACCTGTGTGGTCTCTTCGGTGAGGATGAGTTCGGCGGGGATCTCGATCTCGGGGACCGTGAAGTGGGCCTTGTCGGGTGCCGGTGTGGTCTCCCAGAGGGCGCCCATGGCGTCGACGATGCCCCGTAGTCCGGCGCGCGTGGCGGAGGAGAAGGCGAAGAAGCTATGGCCGAGGGCCTCGAAGTGGGCGCGAATCTCGGGCTCTCGTGCTGCGACGTATGGCAGGTCCATCTTGCCGAGCGCGATAATCTGTGGCCGTACCGCGAGCGAGGGCGAGAACTTGGCGATCTCATTCATGAGGGTTTCGAAGTCGGCGATCGGATCGCGACCGGTCTCGTCGAGAAGATCGGGGTCGAGGACCTCGATGACATGACAGAGGGCTCTGCAGCGCTCGACATGGCGGAGGAACTGGATGCCTAGGCCGCGGCCATCGGCTGCGCCTTCGATGATGCCTGGGATGTCGGCGACAACGAAGGAGGCCTCTTCGTGGAACCGAACGAGGCCGAGGTTGGGGACGAGCGTGGTGAAGTGGTAGTCGGCGATTTTGGGTCGCGCGTTCGAGATGACGGAGATGAGCGTGGACTTGCCGACGCTGGGGAAGCCGATGATGCCGATGTCGGCGAGGAGCTTGATCTCGAGCTGGATGAGGCGCGTGACGCCGGGCTCGCCGGGCTGACAGAAGTGGGGCGCCTGGTTGACGCTGTTCTTGAAGAAGCTGTTGCCCTTTCCGCCCCGTCCGCCCTTGACGACGACGTAGCGTGCGCCGATCGTGGCGAGGTCAGTGATGAACTCTTCCGTTTCTGCGTCACGCAGGATGGTTCCTACGGGGAGGCGGATAATGAGGTCATCGCCATCGGAGCCGTCCTGGTTCTTGGGACGGCCGGGTTGGCCGTGCTCGGCGGCCATGTGGCGCTTGAAACGGAAGTCGAGGAGCGAGCCGATGTTGGCATCGGCGACGAGGATGACGCTGCCGCCATCGCCGCCGTTGCCGCCTGCGGGGCCGCCCTTGGGGACGTAGGTTTCGCGGCGGAAGGCGACGGCGCCCTTACCGCCATTACCGGCGGAGGTGCGAATGGTGACGCAGTCGACGAAGCGCATCTTGGAGAGAGCCAGAAGAGGGGGTGCAAAACGAATGAAGGGCGACTGGTAACAACCAGCCGCCCCGCGACAGCGGAGGGCTTGTTAGGCCGCGGCGGGGAGGATGCTGACGGAGCGCCTTCCGCCGGCGCCGACGGAGAAGAAGACCACGCCGTCGATGAGGGCGAAGAGGGTGAAGTCCCGTCCCATGCCCATGTTGTTTCCGGGGTGGAACTTGGTTCCGACCTGGCGAACGATGATGTTGCCAGCGCGGACGACCTGACCGCCAAACCGCTTTACGCCGCGGCGTTGACCGCCGGAATCACGACCGTTGCGTGATGAACCTTGACCTTTTTTATGTGCCATGACGAGCTCCGGAGCGGCAGATCAACCAGCGATGCTGGTGATACGAATGCGGGTGAAATACTGACGGTGACCGCGCCGACGCTGGCTGTTCTTGCGGCGACGGATCTTGAAGATGATGACCTTCTTGGCGCGGGCCTGAGCGATAACGGTCGCCGAGACGGTGGCGCCAGCGACGTGCGGGCGGCCGACCTTGATGGAGCCGCCATCACCGACTGCGAGCACCTCGGAGAAGACCACGATCTCGCCGAGGGCGCGGGGGTTCTGGTTGTCGTCTAGCAGCCGCTCAATGTTGAGGGAGTCTCCCTCTCTGACGCGATACTGCTTGCCACCGGTATGAATGATTGCGTGCATATGTTCCTCGAGTGCAGTGCGGGGGAAGTGAATTCGCTTGACCCGCAAGCCACAAATCTCACGCTTGCCGGGATGGCGAGCGGGAGGCGGGCTCTAGCGGAAGCAGGGGCGAGCGTCAAGGTGTTGGCGGGCCACGGCCGATCCTGCCGCAGCCCCCTGCGAGGCAGAAAGTTGCCGAATCCGTTGACGGGGCGGCCCGAAGGTGCTTGCTCGCGCGGGACAAAGCGGAGCAGCGGACCACCTCCGTTCTCCCTGGACTTAGCCCTGAGGACCCCAATGTCGAAGCCCCCCGTTCGTGTTGCCGTAACCGGCGCTGCTGGTCAGATCGCCTACAGCCTGCTCTTCCGCATCGCCTCCGGCGACCTGCTCGGCAAGGACCAGCCGGTCATCCTCCACCTCATCGACCTCCCGCCCTTCCTTGATGCGGCGCGCGGCGTCGTCATGGAGATCGAGGACTGCGCCTTCCCCACCTACGCCGGTAGCGTGGTGACCGCTGACCCGGCCGAGGGCTTCGGCGATGTGAATGTGGCGCTGCTCGTCGGTGCCAAGCCTCGCGGCCCCGGCATGGAGCGGGCCGATCTCCTCAAGGACAACGGCAAGATCTTCATCGAGCAGGGCGACGCGATCGACAAGAATGCGCACCCCGATGTGAAGGTGCTTGTGGTCGGCAACCCCTGCAACACCAACTGCCTCATCGCAGCGTCGCGGGCCAAGCGGACCAACCCCCGCAACTACACCGCCATGACCCGTCTCGACCAGAACCGGGCCGTCGGCCAGCTGGCCAATCGTGCCGGCGCGATGCCCGGCGATGTGCGGAACATCGCCATCTGGGGCAACCACTCGCCCACCATGTTCCCCAACTACTACGAGGCCACCATCGGCGGGAAGATGGTGACCGAGGTCATCACGGACGAGGCCTGGCTCAAGGGCGACTTTATCAGCCGCGTGCAGAAGCGTGGCGCAGAGGTCATCAATGCGCGCGGCAAGTCGTCGGCGGCCTCTGCTGCCAACGCGGCCATCGACCACATCTACTCGTGGGCCACGGGCTCGGTGCCGGGCGACTACACCTCGATGGCAGTGGTATCGGACGGCTCCTACGGCATCCCCGAAGGCCTCGTCTTCTCCTACCCGGTGAAGATCACGGCGCCCTGGCAGTACGAGATCGTTCAGGGTCAGCAGCTCAACGAGCATGCCCTCGCCGCCATCAAGGTGACGACGGACGAACTTCTCGGCGAGCGCGACGCCGTCAAAGAGATGATCGCCGGCTAGAGCGCCGCGACGGCGCGGGCGAGTTCATACTCGTCTCCCGCGATTGCACCGACTGTGGGCCCGAGGTGGCGATTCCAGAGATGGAGCGCAGCCTGCAGGGCCCACGGCAGTTTTTGGCTATCGGCATTGGCTTCGCCGAGGCGTGCTAGCTCGGCGGCATACCAGAGGGCTGCGAGCGGGACGGAGAGCCGCTTGATGGCGAGCGTGGCCCGGTCGTGGGGGAGGGTGCGCGTTGCGTCGAGGGCTGCTGCGAGTTTGTCGATCGCGGCAGGGGCGGCTGTCACGAGTGGCTCAGCCGGGAGGCTGGTCAGCGCGGCGAAGCGGATGCGTAGGTAGTCGAAGTAGGCGTCGTCGATGCGGCCGCGGTGAAGGTCGCGGGCGATCTGGGCGCAGAGGACATTCGGGGTTCCTTCCCAGTTCTCGCAGACGATCATGTCGCGGTGGAGGCGGGGCATGATCGAGAAGCTCTCGATGGCGCCGTTTCCTCCGAGCGTCTCGATGCCGCGGAGGGTGGTCTCGACGGCGAGTCGCGCGGTCACCACCTTATTGAGGTTGGTGGCGAAGCGGACGAAGGCCTGCTCGTCGGGCGTTGCCGTGCCCCGCATGACGCGCTCTGCAGTAGGGGCGAGGGCGAGCGTTGCGACGAGTGAGGCGGCGGTGTCGGAGCGCATGGCGGCGACGAGGTCGATGACGGAGGCGTATTCGGCGATGGGGCCGCCGAAGGCGCGGCGATGGCGGGCATAGGAGGCTGCGACGGAGGCGGCGCGGAGAGCCGCGCCGGCGACGGCGATGGCGTTGTAGAGTCGCGAGAGGTTGATGACGTAGCGCATGACGGTCTTGAAGCCGTCTCGCAGGGGGCCGACGCTGTGTGCAATCGCGCCGTGGAAGTCGATCTCACCGCTCGGCATGGAGCGGGTGCCGAGTTTGTCTTTGAGGCGGCGGATGGCGAAGTGGTTGGGCGCGCCGCCGGGAAGGGTCTTGGCGACGAGGAAGAGGCCGACTCCGGCGGTTCCTTCGGGACCATCCGGGTAGCGGGCAGTCATGAGGATGAGGTCGGCGCCTGCGTTGCTGCAGAACCACTTCTCGCCGTGGATGGCGAAGCTGCCGTCGGCGAGCGGGAGGGCGCGGGTGTCGCCTGCCCCGACGTCGCTGCCACCCTGGACCTCGGTGAGGAACTGGGCGCCGTCGAGTCGGGTCGCGTAGGAGCGGGAGAGCAGGCCGGGAAGGTAGGCGGCGCGGAGCTCGGGCGAGCCGACGGCAGAGAGCGAGGAGATGATGCCG